>CAIPKZ010000224.1 GCA_903865775.1 uncultured Prolixibacteraceae bacterium
TGGTGCGGAAAAACACGTACTGCATCTATTGCTGCAAAGAGCATTTTGTATATGCAAGACCCGGATAATTCGGCATCTTACCAGGCTATGGCCGACACAAAACCTTCATTGTTACTCAAAGGTGAAGCGCCAAGATTAATTGATGAGTGGCAAATGGCTCCTGTTTTGTGGGATGCAGTCAGATTTGAAGTAGATAAAAGAGGAGATGCAGGTCAGTTTATTTTGACAGGCTCTGCAGTACCTGCTGATAATGTAACTGCACATACCGGAACCGGACGGTTTTCCCGAATGTTGATGCGTCCTATGAGTCTATTTGAATCGAATGAATCGAATGGTACAGTATCGTTAGGTGATCTGTTTGATGGGAACCAAGCTATCGAGTCGATGTCGGAATTGTCTATAGAAAAAATAGCTTTTGTTTTATGCAGAGGTGGATGGCCTGCCAGTATCTTGAAAAATGAAGCTTCGGCCTTACGTATGTCAAGAGATTATGTAGAGGCTGTAATTAATCATGATGTATCACGCGTTGATGATGTGGAAAAAAATCCCGAAAGAGTTCGGTTGTTGTTGCGATCTCTGGCAAGAAATGTGGCTACATTGGCTTCGATACAGACGATTAAAAGTGATATTGAAGCAACAGATGTTTCAATATCAGATAAAACAATTGGTTCTTACCTAAATGCATTAAGAAGAATTTTTGTCGTGGAAGATTTGCCTGCTTGGTTGCCGTCAATGCGTTCCAAGTCGGCAATACGGACTTCGGCAAAAAGACATTTTGTTGATCCCTCGATTGCTACGGCAGTGTTGCGAACAAATCCGGATGGGTTGTTGAACGACTTTAATACTTTTGGGTTCCTGTTTGAATCTTTATGTACACGAGATATTCGTATTTATGTGCAAGCGATTGATGGTGATGTGTTTCATTATCGCGATAAAAGTGGATTAGAATCCGATTTGATTGTTCGGCTAAGAGATGGCCGTTGGGCGGCCATAGAAGTAAAATTAGGAAATAAACAAATTGAGGAAGCCGCCAAAAATCTATTGGCACTAAAGGCAAAAATTGATGAAGATAAAATGGGGCAAGCCTCATTCTTAATGGTCATAACCGGAGGTCAATATGCCTATCGTCGTATTGATGGTGTTTTGGTAGTTCCAATCGGATGCCTGAAGAATTAGGATGTGCGTAGTTTTCCCCATTCCGCGTGAACCTGTACATCAAATCATCCTACTTTTCCAATTGATTTCAGTATAAATGTAGAGGATGAAGCTGGTATTTGTCTCTTCTATAAACTGTTGAATAATTTGTCCATAGTAGCTTATTTTCTGAAAAAATAGTATGAGGCTGTCTCAAAAGAGTTCAGCCTCTTTTTTTTTGTTTTAAAAATGAGCGAAGAGTATCAGATTGTTTAAACTTTGTTTTCAATCGCTTTGGTTGATTGTCAGGGATTTAGTAATTTCAGGCATGACAACACCAAGAAAAATACCCTTCAAATCCTACAGTCCCAAACAGGCTATGTTGTTGCCTCCAAGCCTGGATGAGATGGTTCCCTCGAATCATCCTGTAAGGATTGTGGATCGGGTGATCGATCAGATCGATATCCATCCATTGATTAGTACCTATAAAGGAGGCGGCAGCTCGGGTTATCACCCACGGATGTTACTCAAAGTGCTTGTTTAAGGCTATCTGCGCAACATTTATTCGAGTCGCCAGATGGAAGATTCGCTCAAGGAAAACATCTACTTCATGTGGCTCAGCGGGATGAACATGCCTGATCACAATACGATCAACCGTTTTCGCGGCAAACGTCTGGAAGGTCACCTGAAAGATATTTTCTCCGCTGTTGTTCTTTTGTTGTCAGAAGAAGGTCACCTGAGCATCAGGGAGGTTTTTGTTGATGGAACCAAGATTGAAGCCAATGCCAATCGTTACACTTTTGTTTGGGGCAAAGCCATTGCCACCCAAAAACAGAAGATCCGGGGTCAGCTTGAATCGCTGTGGTCTTATGCACAAAACATATACAACGCAGAGTTAAAGGAACCTGAAACGCCAGACTTTACGGAGATCTCTGCCGAAAAAGTTGAAGAAACTATCCGGCAAATCAATCAAAAGCTAAAAGATAAAGAGATCGACAAGGAAGTAAAAAAAAAGCTTGAATACGGAGCCAAACACTGGCCGGAAAACATACGCAAATACCAATCGCAGCAAGAGATACTAAACGGACGCAACAGTTTTTCCAAGACCGATACGGATGCCACTTTCATGCGAACCAAGGAAGACCACATGAAAAACGGGCAGCTAAAACCCTGTTACAACTGGCAATTTTCGACCAACAATCAATTTGTGGTCAATTATACCGTTACCCAAACCACCACCGATACCACCAAACTGATCGAACATCTCGAATCTCACAAAGATCAGTATGGCAGCTACCCCGAAACGGCAACGGCAGATTCCGGTTACGGATCGGAAGAAAACTACCAGTTCATTGAAGAAAATGAAATCGAAGGATTTATCAAGTTCAACTACTTTCATAAAGAACAAACCCGGAAGTTTAAAGAAGATATCTTTCGCCGGGAAAATCATTACTACAACCCCGATCAGGATTGTTTCTATTGCCCGATGGGTCAGAAAATGCAAAAGATCGGTGAAGGAAAACGAAAGACATCGACCGGATTTGAACAGCAAGTAAGCTATTATCAGGCTCAGAACTGCCAGAGATGTCCGCTGCGCTGGGGCTGCCACAAAGCCAAAGGCGAACGCATCATTGAAGTGAATCTCAATTTGGAACGCCATAAACAAAATGCCCGGGACTTACTGCTGAGTCCCGAAGGCATTGAACACCGAAAACGACGACCGGCGGAGGTCGAAGCTGCCTTTGGGAACATCAAACAAAACAAAGGATTCCGGAGATTTTTGCTCCGGGGCAGGAAAAAAGTGGAAATTGAGACCGGATTAATTGCACTTGCACACAATTTATCTAAAATCAGGGCCTAAAAACCCTGATTTTTTGATTTTTTGCTTGAAAAAAACCTGTAAAATCCTACCGTACAGAATTTGGAATTCAGGTTCACTACACAGCAGTATAGAAATAAACTCTCCAAAATCGAGAATCTCCAAAATCCATAAAAAAAAGACCGTCCCAAATTTTGTTTTGAGACGGCCTCATTGACGAAAAACGCACTGTTAAAGTGCGAAATAAAAGCCCCACCGGAACTTCCGACAGGGCTTATCTGTTTTATAATTTTTCGTACTTCGGTCTTCCGACTTCAGTCTTCAAACTTTATTACTTCACTTCTTCAAAGTCAACATCAGTTACTTCGCCATCCTGTTTGTTGCCTCCGCCAGCATTGGCTTGTTGTCCGCCCTGAGGTTCGCCTTGTGCGCCACTTGCTGCCTGAGCATTGTACATTTCCTGAGAAGCTGCCTGAAATACGGCATTCAATTCAGCAGTTGCCTCATCGATAGCCGGTATATCCTGAGCTGCGTGTGCAGCTTTCAGTTTGCCCAGAGCTTCTTCGATCGGACCTTTTTTGTCGGCTGGCAATTTGTCTCCAAATTCCTTCAGTTGTTTTTCAGTAGTGAAAATTAAGCTGTCAGCCATGTTTAGTTTGTCCACTTTTTCGCGTGCAGCCTTGTCGGATGCTTCGTTGGCAGCCGCTTCATCGCGCATGCGTTTGATTTCAGCATCAGTCAAACCTGAAGAAGCTTCGATACGAATCGACTGCGATTTGCTGGTTGCTTTATCTTTGGCTGTTACGTGCAGAATACCGTTGGCATCGATATCGAACATCACTTCAATTTGAGGAATACCACGTTGTGCAGGTGGAAGTCCGTCGAGGTGAAACTTACCGATGGTTTTATTCCCGTTGGCCATTGGGCGTTCGCCCTGCAGTACATGGATTTCGACCGATGGCTGATTGTCGCTGGCCGTGGTAAATGTTTCAGTTTTCTTGGTTGGAATCGTTGTGTTCGATTCGATCAAACGGGTCATTACTCCACCCATGGTTTCGATACCCAGAGAAAGTGGAGTTACGTCGAGCAACAACACATCTTTTACTTCTCCGGATAAAACTCCACCCTGAATAGCAGCACCAATGGCTACCACTTCGTCAGGATTAACGCCTTTTGACGGAGCTTTTCCGAATAATTCCTGTACTTTTTCCTGAACAGCTGGAATACGGGTAGAACCACCAACGAGAATTACTTCGTCGATATCACTGGCCTGCATACCTGCATTCTTCAATGCTTTTCTGCAAGGTTCGATGGTTGCCTGAATCAGTTTGTCGCAGATTTGTTCGAATTTGGCACGTGACAGCGTTTTAACCAAATGCTTTGGAATACCGTTCACCGGCATAATGTATGGCAGGTTGATTTCTGTTGTGGTCGAACTTGACAATTCGATTTTAGCTTTTTCAGCAGCTTCTTTCAAACGTTGCAAAGCCATCGGATCCTGACGCAGGTCGATTCCTTCGTCATTTTTAAATTCAGCAGCCAGCCAGTTGATAATCTCCTGATCGAAGTCATCACCACCAAGGTGAGTATCACCGTCGGTCGATTTCACTTCGAAAACACCTTCACCCAATTCGAGGATTGAAATATCGAATGTACCGCCACCGAGGTCGAATACAGCGATTTTCATTTCGCGGTGCATTTTATCCAAACCGTAAGCCAAAGCGGCAGCGGTTGGTTCGTTAATGATACGACGAACATTCAAACCTGCAATTTCGCCTGCTTCTTTGGTAGCCTGACGCTGTGAATCGCTGAAATAAGCCGGAACAGTGATTACTGCATCGGTCACTTCCTGTCCAAGATAATCTTCAGCCGTTTTCTTCATCTTCTGAAGAACCATAGCCGAAATTTCCTGCGGAGAATATTTGCGGTCGTCAATTACTACACGTGGTGTACTGTTGTCGCCCTGAACTACGGTATAAGCAACCCGTTTTATTTCTTTGGTCAGGTTTTGATACGATTCACCCATCAGACGTTTAATTGAATAAACGGTTTTTGATGGATTAGTAATCGCCTGACGTTTTGCAGGATCACCAACTTTTCGTTCGCCATTTTCAACAAAACCCACGATTGATGGAGTTGTACGTTTGCCTTCGCTGTTTGGGATAACAACAGGCTCGTTACCTTCCATAACAGATACACACGAGTTGGTGGTACCTAAATCAATTCCAATAATTTTTCCCATTTTAGGATATTTTTAAACTTGTTATTTTTTTCGTTTTTAAATCTTCACGAGCAGTTCTATTCAATCGCTGTGCCATAAATCGGACAGCTGAGAATCAGGCAAAATTGACACCCGATTCGTCGGACTCAGGAACATCCTGACATTTTTGGTGACAAAAAGACAGCAGAAACCCTTCGGATTGGAAATTAAGCGGAAATCAGAAAGATCGGTTGGATTTAGATTTACTTTTGATCGTCCGTAGATTTACCAATTATACCAATTGTGGCAGTCAATGATTGTCATTCATTGTCATTCTGTTGTTTTCTGTCGCTTCATGGCGGCTAAATGACCGCTAAATGACGAAAGGCAAATTTGCGGATATCCATCTAAATTTCCCAGGAAGGAGATTGCATAATAGAGAATTGACCAGCTTAGGTAGAGAATCTATTAATTCTGATTAATTTTTAATATACTTTTACAAGGAAAGATATCTATTTTTAAAAAGTTTTCCGGATCAAGTCAATCGGGAATGATAATATGGAGGCTTGACGGGAACTATCCAAAGTTTGGAAACCTGAAATTTATATTGAATTGAATGATCATTATTTCTTTTTAACCTAAATAAACAACGAATGAAACAAAAAATTACAGCTGTAGTTCCCCGCGAACGCCTTTTATCGCTCGATGCCTTGCGCGGATTTGATATGTTCTGGATCACCGGAGGCGGTTATCTGGTGAGTTTGATGGCAAAACATATGGATACCGGCTGGCTTAATGCTGTTGCCGGGCAAATGGAACATGTCCAATGGAATGGATTCCATTTTTTCGATCTGATATTCCCGCTTTTCATGTTTATCAGTGGAGTTGCCATTCCTTTTGCTCTGGTCTCGAAGCTCGAAAAGCATGTTCCCAAAAGTGAACTGGCTAAAAAAGCAATCAAGCGGGGCATCATCCTTGTTTTCCTCGGATTTCTTTATAATGGCATGTTCAGCAACGGATTCGAAAATCCAAGATTGCCCAGTGTTTTGGGGCAAATCGGGTTAGGATATATGTTTGCTGCCTTAATTGTGATTTATGCCAAAACGTTTAAAAGCACATTGTATTGGCTGGGTGGTATTCTGGTTGGTATCGGAATCCTTCAATTGCTGGTGCCGGTTCCAGGAATCGGCGCTGGTCTTCTAACTCCGGTAGGATGTATCAACGGGTACTTCGACCGCATGTTATTGCCGGGTAGATTGCATGGTGGAGTGTTTGATCCTGAAGGCCTGTTATGCATTGTTTCTGCCATTACAGTTACCTTGATGGGTTCTGTTGCCGGTCATTTCCTTCGCGATAAAAAGACCAATGATCAGCAGAAAATAAAAACATTATCAGCCATAGGTGCTTCTGCCATAGTACTCGCTTTAATTCTCAGCTCTTTTTATCCGATAATCAAAGCCTGCTGGACCGGTAGTTTCAACTTGTTAACCGGCGGTATTGGCTTCCTGCTGATGACTGCATTTTATTGGATCATCGATGTGAAAGGCTGGAAAAAATGGTCGTTCTTCTTCAGGGTAATCGGGATGAATTCCATTTTTATTTACCTTCTCCATGGCTTTGTTGATATTGACAAAATAAGCCAGAAACTTTTTGGCTGGATGGTCCTTTTAGGCAATTCTGCAGAAATTTTCTATGAGATCGGAGAGATCGGGATGGTTTGGTTGCTGCTCTATTACATGTATAAGAAGAATATATTCCTGAGGGTATAAAACATTTAGTTTCAATTTAAGACTAAAGGATTCCAATCTGCTTCAGATTGGAATCCTTTTTTTTATTAAAATCCTTTAAATAACATCCGGCAGATATTTTCTTACTTTTGTATCCAAATTGTAATCAAACGAATATGTCAGTCTACAAGGAAATCAAACGGGTTACGACACACGTGCTTTCGGAAATGAAACTGAAAGGCGAAAAAATTGCCATGCTCACCTCCTACGATTACAGCATGGCCAAGCTGGTTGATCAGGCTGGTATCGACATCATACTGGTTGGCGACTCAGCCTCCAACGTCATGGCCGGTAACGAAACCACGCTGCCAATCACACTCGATCAGATGATTTACCATGGCAAATCCGTTGTGAGAGCTGTTACCCGCGCGTTGGTTGTGGTCGATATGCCATTTGGAACTTACCAGGGAAACTCACTGGAAGCATTGAACTCGGCCATTAAAATCATGAAAGTGACTCATGCGGACGCTGTAAAGGTAGAAGGCGGAAAAGAAATTATCGAATCGGTTGAACGCATCTTATCAGCTGGTATTCCGGTCATGGGACATTTGGGACTTATGCCACAATCGATCAACAAATACGGGACCTATGTGGTTCGTGCCAAGGAAGAAGTGGAAGCAAAAAAACTGATTGAAGATGCCATATTGCTCGAAGCGGCAGGTTGTTTCGCCATTGTTCTTGAAAAAATTCCGGCGGAACTGGGAACCAAAGTAGCCAAGGCGCTGAAAATCCCAGTCATTGGAATTGGTGCAGGTGGCGGATGCGACGGTCAGGTGCTGGTTATTCACGATATGCTCGGAATTACCCAAACCTTTTCACCACGTTTTCTGAGAAGGTACCTCAATCTTGCCGAAGAAATTCAGGGAGCAGTAAACCATTACGTTCAGGATGTAAAATCGAAAGATTTCCCCAACGAACGGGAACAATATTAAAAGTGTTTCGAGTTGCGGGTTACCCGTTTCAACTTCAAAGTTTCGGGTCGTAAGATTTTGCATATTCGATTTTGGATTTTTGTCCAGTTAAATTTTGAGGTTCAAAGTTTAAATTTACTTTTGAAAGATTGATGTTTTTTTTATACCCTGAAAGGGTTAAATATCAATAGCCCCGGGTAAGGAGGAACGACGCAACCGGGGTATTATGAAGACCAGCAAATATAGGCGCATCAATAAATGATAATTGAAATTGGAAATCTGTATGCGCCGCATTAAGGTAGCTGATTAATACAATTAAACAAATACAAAACATTTACTACATAGGGTCTCAACCCATTGGTAACCAAGAAAAAATACAAATCAAAATGGAAGTAATTTACGAAGACAATCATATCATCGCCATCAATAAAGCATGTGGCGAAATCGTTCAGGGTGACAAAACCGGCGATGAAACCTTGATCCACAAGGTAAAAGAATACATCAAGGTGAAATACAAAAAACCGGGCGATGTTTACCTGGGTTCTCCTCATCGGTTAGACCGCCCTTCCAGTGGCGTCATCCTGTTTGCGCGCACCAGCAAAGCACTAACCCGTCTGAATGAAATGTTTCAGGATAAAGAAGCCATGAAAAAAACATATTGGGCGGTGGTTGATAAACTTCCGGAAGCAGAAGAAGGCACTTTGCATCACTGGCTGGTGAAAGACGAAGCGAAAAACAAATCGCATGCGCACAACAAAGAACGCAAAGGATCGAAAGAGGCAATACTTGACTATCATCATGTGGCTACCCTCAACCATTACCATTTGCTCGAAATTGATTTGAAAACCGGACGCCATCACCAGATCCGTGCACAGCTCAACCGCATCGGCCTACACATCAAAGGCGACCTGAAATATGGTGCTGCCCGAAGCAACGAAAATGCCGGAATCCATTTGCATGCCCGAAAAATCGAATTTGTCCATCCTGTCACCAAAGAACCGGTAAAAATTGTGGCGAAACCACCGAAAGATCCGATCTGGAACGATTTGGCACAGATCGATTATTTGAAAGATTAAAAAAGTTAGGGGTCGCAGTGGTCATTTTTCAAAAGTTAAGGATTCCATCTTTCAAAAAAGAGATGGAATCCTTCGATTTTTCATTTGATTTCGCCTTTAGTCCTGAAGGGACGACAGGTAATAGCACAGGATGAAATCCTGTGGATATTGCCATCCAAGCGAAGGATTCCATCTTTCAAAAAAGAGATGGAATCCCTCGCTTTTTCATTTGATTTCGCCTTTAGTCCTGAAGGGACGACA
>CAIPKZ010000225.1 GCA_903865775.1 uncultured Prolixibacteraceae bacterium
ACGCAACCCGTCGCATTGTAAGCCCAAACATACCGGGTATAAGCAGTATTGCAGGTTAAACCTGTTTCGGTTTTGGTTGCTGCATTACCTATATCTGTAGAAGAACTGTAATCATTTGAGGTTCCCAATTTATAACCTGCAGCACCTGATACAGTGTTCCAGTTCCAGATTATCTGGGTTTGAGCTGCTGTATGCGAACCTGCGGTAGGCGCTGAAGGAAGGGCATTCACCGTGATTTGTTTGGTTGCTGTGGTGGTTCCGCAGCTTCCTCCGCTCGTGGTAAGGGTTAGCGTGATTGGAGTAGTTGAATTGGAAGCTGCAGTGAATGTTACAGTACCTGGAGTACTTCCGGTATTATTGGTAAAAGTTCCGCTAGGTGCTGTCCATACCGCTGAACTTGCCCCGCCACCATAAGATCCACCCAGGGCTGCTGATGTACCGCTCTGGCAAATGGCTGAAATGGCCGATCCTGCATCTGCTGTCGGATTGGGATTCACCGTGATTTGTTTGGTTGCAGTGGTGGTTCCGCAGCTTCCTCCGCTCGTGGTAAGGGTTAGCGTGATTGGAGTAGTTGAATTGGAAGCTGCAGTGAATGTTGCAGTACCTGGAGTACTTCCGGTATTATTGGTAAAAGTTCCGCTTGGTGCTGACCATACCGCTGAACTTGCCCCGCCACCATAAGATCCACCCAGGGCTGCTGATGTACCGCTCTGGCAAATGGCTGAAATGGCCGATCCTGCATCTGCTGTCGGGTTGGGATTCACCGTAATGGTTGAGGTGTCACCTGTAAAACCTCCGCTTCGTGTGCAGTTTGCATCTTGTACCGATACGAGCGTATAAATTGTTCTTGCAGTTACCGGTGTAGTATAAACTGCAAAAGGGGTTTCGCTGCTTACATTGCTTGCCGTGCGATTGGCGGTTCCATCGTAGTAAATAACCGTGTACGGCCCTGTTCCTGTTGTTGCGGTCCAGGTCAGCATACCGGAACCTGTTGCACAGAAAGGGCCGTTGGCCGTCAAACTTCCCTGTGGCGAAGGATGAATAGTGGCAGTCACATCGAGCCGTGCTGAGCTTTCAACACCATTCACCGTCTGGCTGGCATAATAGTGATTTCCACTGACAAGCACTGTTGTGGCAGGTAAGAGGTTCCCTCCTGAAACTGCATCATACCATTTAACATTGGTGCCTGAAGTAGTTGTCAGGTTGGCAACAGTCGGATTTTGAGCGACTAAACTTCCAGCAGTAAACAGGATCAGGCATATCAGAAGAAATCGGTTCATTTTTTAGTATTTAATTATTGCTTGAGTGTAACAGTTACTTTATTATTAATCAACACAATAATAAAGAGTTAAATAAATTTGCATCGAAATTGATGACTCCAAACTCTTCTAAAGTTGGGATATTTAAAAAAACTATCTTGTAGGGGATTTCTGATATTTTTGTAGGGAATCTCTGATATTTTTGTAGGGAATCCCCTACAAAAAATCAAAAAGTTTGGGTAATCAAAATTAGATTGATGAATGGATTTGATCTAAATCGAATTTAATAACGACATAAAATTCTGATTAAATGGAGTTTAAGCTTATTTGTTTTCTTTTGGAAGTGGTCTAATTGGAAAAATCTACAGCTTTCGCATTACTATCAGTAATTCCTGAATTTCTTGGATAGCTTCGGTTTGGCTGCACGAAAAATTATTCAGCATGATGGTGAACGAAAGCTGACGACCGGAGATAGTAGTCAGATAGCCGGCATAGCAGCGCACGCGGGTCATGGAGCCACTCTTGGCATGAAGGCAGTCTTTTGGAAAGTTATCGCTGTTAAAAACCGTTAAAGTTCCGTTTCCGACTGTTGCCAGTGACTCGAAGAAATCGTCAGAATAGGTACTTTTTGCTTTCATGTAATTTAGAATAGCTACCATTTGACTTGCCGTGATAGCATCGAAACGCGACAATCCGCTACCGTCGTTCATAAAAAATCCGCTCATATCCAATCCTTTTTCTTTCCAGAATTCCATGATGAATTTACATCCGCCGATGGTCGTTCCCAAACCGTATTTCTGAAATGCCAGATGTTTGAGCAAATGTTCGGCAAACAGGTTCACGCTTTCATGATTGGTTACCTTAATAATTTCGCGTAATGCCGGAGATTGATTGATCGAGATAAATGCCGGAGTTGGTTGGCTAATTTTTGCTTTTTCAAACTTTGTCTCTCCGGATAATCTAATGCCATTTGCCGCAAGCTTTCGCTTAAATTCGCTGACCAAAAGCACTGCCGGATTGGGAACTGAAGCTTTAACGACAAAGTCGCTCTTATTTACCGGGATCGTTCCGTTGATGATTCTTTTATTGTCCATCGGACTTCCGAAAACATAAGCCTGATCGCTGTTCAGGAAGGAGGAAACTACCTCATTCCGAATTTCAAGACCTGGAATTTCAGGATAAATACGTTCAATTTTCGTCAGCTTTCCTTCTTCTTTTTCAGAACTTAAATGAATTTCGTAAAGATTATCATACACGCTGATTCCCGATGCTCCAGCTCCGTAATAATTGCCGAGATCCTCCCAAACCCAGGAATTTGGAATCATTTGTGATTCATAAATACTGGCATCCATTACCAGGTTTCCGGAAATTACACGGATATTTTTGCTTTGAATGGTTTTGATCCAATCGTCCAGAAAATGATTGTTTTCGGGAAAATAAGCTGATCCAAGCGTTGGATCACCACCGCCAATGATTTGAAGATCGCCGAATAACGTATCGTTCTTTATTCTTCCGGAGCCGCAAAAGGTAGTCGTGAACCGAAAGTCAGGACCGAAAACCTCCAACGCGGTAGCTGTGGTCACAACTTTCAGGATAGAAGCCGGAACCAAACTTAACTGAGGCTCTGATTTAAGCAGTTCTTCACCCGTCACAAGATCTGAAACAGAAATTCCAATGCTGGCGTGGACCAATCCCGCTGAGGTTTGCCATTCAGCGATTTTCTGCTGAACCGAAGTTATTGGAGTTTGAGCCATTCCAATAACTGTATAAAGGGTGAAAATTCCGGCCAGAGCTACTTTCCAAAAAACATTGCAAATTTTCATTGAAGCTGGTTTTATGATGACAAGATAATCAGTTTCTGAGATTTTATCATGCGAACCAACTGATTCGTATAAGCGAACACCTTCCTGAATCCCATTTTTTAAATTAAGGTTATGCATTATAGCGGAACAAATATTTTTCCGAAGCTTTTATTATCTTTGTCATGTTTCAAAAAACTGATTCAAAATCAGGAATTTAGAAGATCAAAATAAATCATATAAGTCTAATTCTTAAATCATATCACAATGTTTATTGACAAAATAGTTGGTCGGGAAATTTTGGATTCACGTGGTAATCCAACAGTTGAAGTAGAGGTTACCCTCGAGTGTGGTGCATTTGGTCGTGCTGCTGTTCCATCAGGAGCTTCAACCGGCGAGAACGAAGCCATTGAATTACGCGATGGCGACAAAGGCCGTTACTTAGGTAAAGGCGTTTTAAAAGCTGTTGCCAATGTCAACACCATCATTGCCAAAGAAATTATGGGCATGGATGCCTCAAATCAGGTTGCAATCGACAAAAAATTAATTGCGCTTGACGGAACAAAAACCAAATCAAAATTAGGTGCCAACGCCATGTTGGGAGTTTCCTTAGCTGTTGCACGTGCTGCTGCTGATGCGCTTGACATGCCTTTGTATCGCTACATTGGCGGAACAAATGCAAGAACTTTGCCAGTCCCAATGATGAACATCATCAACGGTGGTTCACATTCTGATGCCCCTATCGCTTTTCAGGAATTTATGATTCGCCCGATTGGGGCAACTTCGTTCCGCGAAGCTTTGCGAATGGGTGCTGAAGTTTTCCATCACCTGAAAAAAGTACTTCACGACCGTGGTTTAAGCACTGCAGTTGGTGACGAAGGTGGTTTCGCTCCTAAACTGGACGGAACTGAAGATGCACTGAACAGCATCATCAAGGCTATCAAAAATGCCGGTTACAAACCAGGTCGCGCTGAAGATGGCGGCGACGTTTCAATAGGTTTAGATTGCGCTGCTTCTGAATTTTTCAAAGACGGAATCTACGATTATTCAAAATTTGAAGGTCCAAACGGAGCAAAACGGAATTCAACCGAACAGGTAGAATTTCTTGCCAGTCTGGTTGCCAATTTCCCGATTGACTCCATCGAAGATGGTATGAACGAAAGCGACTGGGACGGATGGGTTGCTTTAACTAAAAAACTAGGCGACAAATGTCAGCTAGTGGGTGATGATGTGTTTGTTACCAATGTTGAATACCTGAAAAAAGGTATTGAACTGGGAGCTGCAAACTCTATCCTGATTAAAGTGAACCAGATTGGTACTTTGACTGAAACTTTGGACGCTATTGAAATGGCTCACCGTGCAGGTTACACTTCTGTAACTTCACACCGTTCAGGCGAAACCGAAGATTCAACCATTGCCGATATTGCAGTTGCAACCAACGCCGGACAAATCAAAACCGGTTCATTGAGCCGTTCAGACCGTATGGCCAAATACAACCAGTTACTTCGCATCGAAGAAGAATTGGGTGCTTCAGCCGTTTACGGATACAAAAAAGTGATCAAAAAATAAGCTGAATAAGCGATTTAAAAAAGCCGGCTCCTGAAAAGGGGCTGGCTTTTTTTTGTGGGCGATTCTCTCATGTCCATCATATGAATGTAACGGCAAAGCCATTCTATTTGGATCACTGGTTACGAAGCAACTCAATCAGGATATACATAACAATTTCAGATCGTAATCCAATATTATTATAATATTTTCAGATTACGATCTGAAATTGTTATATATTTTATCCAGCAACAAGAAATAGATTATATTGAAGAACGCGATGGTCAATTGTTCTGTTACGAATTAAAGTGGAATGCAAAGAAAAAGGCGTCATTATCCACTACCTTTTCGTCCAACTACCCTAACGCATCATTTAAAATAATCAATCCCGAAAATTACATGGATTTTATAGGATTTGAAAATAAGCAATAATTGTACTTCTTTTTTTCATCCTCATGTAATGAAATCCTATCGACTTCGTCTTAACTTTGAAAACAACAGAAATGAGCCCGCATGTTAGCCAGAGATTTTAAAACCGATGTACTTCCAATGAGCAACATGTTGTTGCGATTTGCGCTTCAGATTCTTCAGAATGAAGAAGAGGCGAAAGATGTACTTCAGGATATTTTTCTGAAACTCTGGCAAAAACGTGACGAGTTGGAAAAAGTGGATAACCTGGACGCTTTTGCAATGCGAATGATACGAAACCGATGTCTGGATGTGATTCGTGCGCGAAGGACAGTGTCGCTGGAGATAGTTAAAAAAGACAGACTTCCCGGCGTAGAGGTTTCGGATACCGATCATCTGGAAAATTCTGATTCAGTTAGTCTGATTAAACAAATCATATCTGAATTGCCTGATATCCAGCGAACCATTATTCAGCTTCGCGACATCGAGCAGCTTGAATATGAAGAAATTGCCGAAGCAACTGAGATGAATGTGAATGCAATACGAGTTAATTTGTCGCGGGCCCGTAAGAAAGTCAGGGACGAAATCTTAAAAATTCAAAACTATGGAATCACAGCGAATACATATGCTGCTTCAAAAGTACTTTGAGGCCGAAACCACTCTCGGTGAGGAAAATGAACTGATCACTTATTTTACTTCCGGCCAAGTGGATGAAAACCTGAAAATGTATGTTCCCTTGTTTTCAGGAATAAAGGAACTTTCGGCCGAAGAGAATCCCGATTTGGGCGACGATTTAATGAACTACATTCTGGAATCGGAGCGCACCGAAAAACTCCGGTACCGATGGATGTGGCAAATTGTAACTGGTATAGCTGCCTCTGTGATTTTGGTGATGTTGGCTGTAAATTTCTATGGCGATAAAGGCCAATGGAAGGACACGTTTACTGACCCCCAACAGGCTTATGTTGAAGCCAGCAAAACCCTCAACTTTGTCGCAGGCAAATACCACCAGGGGTTGGCTCAACTCAGTCCAATCGGCAAAATCGGAAATGCTGTAAGTCCCTTTCATTCAGGAATAAATACACTGAATAAAGGATTTGATCAAATGAATGAATTAAAAACTTTAAACAAAAAACTTAAAAAAGAATAGCCATGAAAAGAATTTTAATTACCCTGGTTTTGCTCATCCCTTTGATGGTGATGGCACAAGACAATAGTCCGATTGACAAGCTTTTTAATAAGTATGCTAATAAAGACGGATTTACGACAGTAAATATCAGCGGAAAGCTGCTCAGTTTTGCAAGTAAATTAGACGATTCAAAGAGCGATGAAACTGCAATGCTTGAAAAACTTTCAGGAATACGGATTTTATCGGTTGAAGATAAGGACTTGAATAAAGGTCTGAATTTTTACAAAGAACTGGAAGCTGATGGATTCTTCAAAAACAATAACTACGAAGTTTTAATGGAAGTGACTGACAAAAATTCGGTGGTCCGGTTTTATGGCCGGAGCGGCGAAAAAGGGAAACTCTCGGAACTGTTGCTGGTCGTTGGAGGCGACGACAATACCCTGATCAGCATACGCGGAGTAATTGATCCTGATGATATCGGGAAGATTACCGGATCACTTGATTTGGGAGTTAAGACGAAATAGAAAAAAGGAAAAAGTAATTAGGAATAGGAAAAAGTCCTGCAGCAGAAGTGGTGCAGGACTTTTTTTGATCTATACAAAAGATGAGAATGACCATGGGGAAGCATTCTGCATTTTCATTGATCTGAACTATATTTGAATTCAGCCTGAAAATATTTTTGAATGGACTGTTTTGCTTATCTTCATCTGATCTTTTTATAGAGATCTTCTTCATCTTTCCGGACTATGAGTCTAAGAATGAGCATATCGCTTTTATTCCTGCTAATCAGCTGTTATTCAATGGCACAACAGGATTCAGCTAAATTGACTTTCAATGGTCAGTTGACCGCATGGGGAATTGTCCAATTTGAAGATCCCATCCCCTTTCAGCTTGGAGGAAGGTTTGTACCCACCTTACTTGGGAATTTCAACCCTGCGCCAAATAAAAAAATCGATTTTGAAACCTCACTGAATATCGTTGGTTCGGCCAACTTCACCGGATTAAACTCGGACAGTGTTTTCGGACAATTTAAACCGTATCGGGTTTGGGCGAGATATTCTAAAGATCATTGGGAATTGCGCCTGGGACTGCAAAAGATAAATTTCGGTTCGGCCAAGATTTTCCGTCCGTTAATGTGGTTCGACCGCGT
>CAIPKZ010000226.1 GCA_903865775.1 uncultured Prolixibacteraceae bacterium
ACTACGGTGTTTCCGAACTTTGGATCGGAATTCTTTCCATGAGTTTTATGGTGGTTTTTGTTTTGTTTTCGATACCAGCATCCTGGATCATTGATAAGTATGGAATCCGGATCGGAGTTGGGATTGGTGCTTTACTGACGGGTATTTTCGGCTTAACACGCGGATTTGCTTCCACCAATTTTAATTTGCTCCTTGTTTCTCAAATCGGAATTGCCATCGGACAACCATTTCTGTTGAATTCCATAACCAAACTTTCAGCACGCTGGTTCCCCATTACCGAGCGGGCAACAGCTTCAGGATTGGGTACTTTATCGATGTACGTTGGTATACTGGCCGGAATGATTTTTACCCCTTTCCTTACGCTGAGCTCCGGAATCGACGGAATGCTCTATTTCTATGGAATACTAGCAGTAATTGCAGCTGGTATATTTATTCTGCTTGCCAAAGAAGGTCCGCCAACAGCTCCTTGTCTTCCAGGTCAGGAAGAACGGGCCCTGGTTCTCGACGGATTTAAAATCATTTTCCGATCCCGCGATTTTCTCCTTCTGATGTTCATCTTTTTCATCGGACTGGGCGTTTTCAATAGTGTGACGACCTGGATTGAGGCGATTCTGAATCCCCGCAATATTTCAGTGACTCAAGCCGGAATTGTCGGTGGAGTAATGATTGCTGCCGGAATTGCCGGTGCGATGGTCATTCCAATTTTATCTGACCGATACCAAAAACGGGTGCCATTCATTCAGTTGGCATTGCTTGGCGCAACTCTTGGTTTGATCGGAATTTCGTACTCAACCAACTTATCATTGGTGATGCTTTCAGGAGGAGTTTTAGGTTTCTTTCTGCTCAGTTCAGGTCCGATCGGATTTCAATACGGCGCCGAAATTACTTACCCGGCATCCGAAGGTTCTTCCAACGGTTTACTTTTACTGATGGGTCAGATTTCCGGAATTGCTTTCATCTTCGGATTGGATATTTTTAAATCGAAAGCTGACGGATCAATGAGCAATCCACTGATGGTTCTTGTCGGATTAATGGTTTTAAGCCTCATTGCATCGACCCGGCTGAAAGAGTCAGCAATGATCGGAAAAACAGAGCTGGAAGAGCTGGAAGTATTAGTGTTACTGGAAGATTAAAAAGAAAAAATCATGATAAGAAAAGAATCATCGCCGCTGAACTTGATCTTACTGTTTCTTATCCTGATTTTAAGTTTTGAATTCACACCACTTCAGGCCCAGAATGAAATTCCGGATTCACTGGTCATTGTGCGGCTGCAAAACATCCAAAACATACTTGATCACGACAAAACCAACACTCAGCGCTGGTGGTACGGTTGGCTGGTTGGTTACAGTGCAGCAACTGTAGTACAAGGTGCAATTTATTTTTCCAGCAACGAAACAAAAATGAGGCAGGATATGGCACTGGGCGCTGCAACCACTTTATTGGGTGCAGCCGGTCAGTTGATCTCGCCTTTAATTCCTGGGACAGAACCGGAACAACTGAACTCAATTTCCGCAACTTCGGGGAGTGAGCGGCTGAACAAGCTGGCATTTGCCGAAAAATTGCTGAAAGATTGTGCGAGACGTGAAAAGCTGGCCGGAAGCTGGAAATATCATGCTTTGTGCAGCTCAGTGAATCTGGGCGGCGGACTGATCACCTGGCTGGGATTTAACCGATCGGTTTGGGCTGGAGTCGGATACTTTGTCATCAATTCGGCCATTACTGAAACCCAGATTTGGACACAGCCTACTCTTGCCAAACGGAATTACAAAAAACACCTTCAGAAATATCCGGAAAACGGAGATGGAATTTCCTATGCACCTTCGGTCAATTATTACCTTCAGGCCTATCCTGGAGGAATTGGCATAAAAGTGGTGTTTTAGGATAGATCTAATTCAACGATTTTAGATTTCCCTATGCCTCGGGTAAATACTGGTGAATATTTACCAGCAATGCGCAATTATCCAGTTTGTCGCAATCTGCGCAGATTTGAAAACTTTTTGATAAAACACAATTCCTGATATCATTTTCTCCCAAACTCAAAATCTGCCCATCCGTCGATAAAATCGCCCCAAACGTATATCCCATTTTTATAGACGTTGAGTCCGGAGTAGTTTCGGTTCAAAATTGCAACAGATATGAAAACTATTCAAACAAGTTTACTGATCGCTGGGTTCCTGATTCTTTTTTCAGGATTTACCGGTAACGCACAGAGCAAAGTCTGGACTCTGGAAGAATGCATCAACTATGCGTTGAGTAAAAATATTCAGATTCAGAAAACCGGATTGACGAACGACAGAAATCAACTTTATTCAGACCAGGCACAGGCCAACCGTTTACCTTCGGTTAACGCTTCGATTCGCGAAAACTTTAACTGGTACAAAGGGTTCGACTCTACAACCGGCTCGTACGGAAGCAGTAGTGGTGCAAACAGTGCCAATTATTCGCTGAATTCAAGTGTTTCGCTTTACAATGGTCAGAAGCTGACTAACAGGATCAAATTGGCCGAACTTGATTTGCAAAGCGGACATCTTTATTCGGAAACTGTAAAGGAATCGGTTGGTTTAAATATTCTGAATGCTTACCTGCAGGTTTTGTATGCCTACGAAAGTGTAAGTAATGCTGAAAAGCAAATCCTATCAACAACCGAACAGCTGAATCTATCGAAAGAGCGTATGGATTTGGGTGTTATTTCAATGTCGGACTATTTGCAGATCAAATCGGAACTTGCTGCTGAAAAATCGACTTTAGCTGCCGCTCAAAGTCAGTTGGCAATGGGCAAGATTACGCTGATGCAGTTGATGGAATTACCGGTTGATGCCAATTTCGAAGTTAGTTCACCAAATCTGGATAAATTACTGATCGATTCAGCTCAGCCTGATGCCCAGGAAATATACGACCTCGCATTGGGAATTAAACCACAGATTAAAAATGCTGAACTGACCAAAGAAAGTGCCAGGCTAGATGTGGAAATTGCAAAAGCTGACGGACTGCCAAGTCTTTCGATGGATGCTGGTTTGTCGGCAGGATATTCGAGCCTGACTAAAAACTCGGGTTACACTCAGCAGTTAAAAGATAAAATGAATCCATCGGTTGGGCTATCGCTTTCAATCCCGATTTTTCAGAAGAAACAGATTAAAACAAATGTAGCGATTGCCAACATTTCAGTGTCTGATGCTGAACTTGACGAAATCAATACTAAAAATGAACTTCGTAAAAACATTGAGCAAGCTTGTGCTGACGTGGTTTCTGCCAAAAGTCAATATGCCGCCAGTCAGGAACAGAATCAATCAACTCAGGAATCGTACGATGTGACAAGTGAAAAATACACTCAGGGATTGATTAACTCGGTTGATTTTCTGATTCAAAAAACCAACCTGATTACTTCTGAAAGTAAATTGTTGCAATCGAAGAAGCAATGAAAATGATAGATGGCAATGAAGTTCCAAAAAAAACGTATTTGGCTGGTATTCTTAGTCAATCAATGACATCATTGCTATTATCAGGATTTGCCATTGGCCTTGGCGTAATGGAAAAATTGAAGCAGAACGAGAAGAAACAAAAAGAACTGGAGAAAGAAAAACTGAATTCAGAACTGGCATTCCTGAAAAATCAGGTCAGCCCGCATTTTTTCTTCAATACCCTGAA
>CAIPKZ010000227.1 GCA_903865775.1 uncultured Prolixibacteraceae bacterium
GACCAATCTGGATGCTACAACTCCTTTAACCATTACATTTAATAAAGATGTCCGTGCAATTAAAGCAACAACTCCTTTCTACGAAGCATTAACAAGCGCGAACGTAAAAGCGAAACTTTTACTTCAGAAAACTGAAACGCCTGGTGCAACAACTACAGTGGATCCTGCTGATTATACTGCAACTTATGATGCTGCAACACGGAAAATTTCGGTTGCTCCTGTAAGTGGTAAAGATTGGAAAACTGCAAGTGCAACTTTACTTGTTAATTATACTTTGAGCATCCTTGCTGATGTAATTGAAGATAATGGCGGAACGGATGTTGAAGATGCTGTACCTGCAGTTACAAGCAAGAACTGGCCTGTTAACGATTACAAAAAACCGGTTGCTACTTTGGTTGCATCCGAAATTTTAATCACTGTTCCTTTAACAGTAACCTTTGACGAAGGTGTAACAATCGTTCCATCGGCTTCTGTTGAAACTCAGTTTGCGCTGAAAATGGTTGATGCGCAAGGCAATAATATTTCATTTGCAACTGCTTGGGCTGGAAACGTGGTTACTTTATCACCAACTCCAGCTTTGGCTTTAGGAAAGACTTATTACTATGGTGTAGGTGCTTCGATGGCAGATCTTGCCGGAAATGTAAATGTGGCTGCTTACAAGTCATTTAAAGTTATTGGTGTTGTCGCTCCTGCTACAGTTGAAGCCTTAACTTATAATGTTGGTACAAGTGCTGCAACTGCTGTTGCTGACACTCTTTCGGGTGTTGAAGGTAATATTGTAGGTGGAATAATAATCGTAAAGGTTAATTTCAATACAGCTATTCGTCCTAAAAACTTGGGACTTCCTGTAACTACTACTTTAGCTCCTGATATTACTCTGACTACTGCAAATATCAGCGGACAAGTTGTAACCATTTCGATTACGCCAAGTCCTGCGATCGGAGTCAATGATCCTGCTGCACCGCATACAGTTACTCTTCCTTTAGGGTTAATAGAAGCGAATGCTGCAAGTGGTGATGGTTCTTTTGCACCGATGAGTGGCAATGTGGTCATAAAAATTAAAACAAAAGATAATCTGCATCCTACATTTACTGCTGTTCCAGTTGGTACTGGTGTAGCTATGGATGCTGCTGTTAAACTGACTTTCAGTGAAAGAGTTGCTCCTGTTGCAGGAAAGACTATTACTTTCAAAACTGGTGCAAACGTTGAAGAAACTGTTAGTATTACTTCAGCTAATGTAGTTGAAGTTGCTGCTTCTTTCGGAAAGATTTGGGAAGTTAAACATGCTGCCTTTGTGAAATATGGTACTGTTTATGATGTTGTGGTTGGAAAAGATGCATTCAAGGATGTTGCTGCTAACGATTTGGGCGCAACTGATATTACCTTCTCTTTCACCACTGTTACAAATCCAGCTCCTTTAATTAGTTCACTGAGTCCAAAAGACGAAGCTGACATGGTTGGTTTAGCCATTGACATGAATATTGTGTTCAATGAAGCTGTTGTACAGGCAAGTGTTTCTGGTAGCCGTAAATTGGTTTACGTTATTGAGAAAAAAGGTACTGCTGATGCTACCATTAATGGTTCAGGCGATTTAGTAATTGGTGGTGATGATGTACAGAAATATTTTGCTTATGTTGACGAAACAACAAAAGTGGTTGTTGATGGTAAAACTGTCACAATTAAAGGTGTTGTTCTCGAAGCTGGCAAAGAGTATTATGTATTAATTACTCCTGGTGCATTCAAAGACGTTTCATTAGGATTACCTGCAGGACAGCCATTCGCTGGAATTACTTCTTACGGAGCAACTCCTGTTGATCCTTGGAATTTCACAACCAGTGATGTGTATGCTCCTGAAGTTGCACTTTCTTTCACTAAATTGGGTACTGATGGATTTGCAGCGACCGATAGCGATATTAAACTGACTTTTAGTAAAAAAATCGTTAAAAACGGAGCAACTGCTATTTCAAACAGTGATCTTTCTGCATTACCTACTCCATTGATCGTTTTAGAAAAATGGAACGGTTCAGCTTGGGTTAATATCAAATTCACTGGTACAATTGCCAATGAAAATGTAATTACTATCGATAACTCTTCGCTTGTACTTTTAGGCGAATTGAAAACCGGAACCAAATACAGAGTATCCTATGGTTCTCCAGTATTGGAAGGTAAAGATAGTCATACTGACTTAGCTGCTTATTCTAAGGAATTCTGGACTACAGATGCTACAGCACCTGCAGCTCCTGTGGTTGCTTACAAAACTGCAAATGAAGTTGCTGACGTTAGCTGGAATTCAACTGATGCCCATGTCATTAATTTAAATGTTGCTGTTACTGATGTTAATTCAGCTGAAACTGATCATACTGCGATTAAAGTTTATTATCTGAAATCAACTGAAGATGCTACGCTTAGCGCTTCAGACGTTAAAGCTTTGGCTCAGGATACTAAATCGTTGACAACTAATGGCAACTTTGATGTAAACTATAAAGGTAACATGGCCTCAAAAACTACTTACTATGTGTATGTAGTTTCTGAAGATGTTGCAGGTAATCTTTCTGCTGTTACTAAAAAGGCAATTACTACTGACGATGTTGAAAAACCAATCAGGACAGGTAATCTTCCTACAGCATTTAATGCTGCCGGAACTGTTAGCATCGTATTCAACGAAGCTGTAATACCTGCAGGTGTTGCAAAGGCTCGGGTTATTGACAATGCAACAGGTATAGTTTATCTTGTGAATTTAGCTAACCTGACAACAGGTACTGATGCTAATTTAAAAGCTACCACTATTGTAGTAGGACCATTTGTACGTACCGATGTTGCTTCATACACGATCGAAATCGATCCTGCTATGATTGTTGACGTTCCACGTCAGGTTGCAACTGTTGATGTGAATGCTGTAAATTCATGGGATGGTATTGTAGGTACTTCGTTTGTTGTGACTTCACTCGATCTGACTGAACCTACATTATTAACTGCTGTTCCAACAGGTCTTGTTGATTTGAGCCCGTCTTTTACATTAACCTTCTCAGAAGCCGTTAATTTAAATAACTCGTTTGTTCAATATGTTATTTATGAGGATTTAACTCCTACATTAAAAACAAAATCTGCAAGTATTGTGGCACCTGTTTTGGGTACTCCGTATGATATCATTAATACTGCTAACATTAGCGGTGGAGGTACAGCTGTAATTACTTTGCA
>CAIPKZ010000228.1 GCA_903865775.1 uncultured Prolixibacteraceae bacterium
AACTTTCATCTGGAAATGAGCCGGGCAGCTGATTGGTTGAAATCATCGAGACCAACGGCAATTAATCTCGCTTTTGCAGTCGACGAAGCTCTTTCTTCGATATCGCTGGAACTTCCCGTTTCTGAAAATATTCAGCGTTTGTTTTCATATGCTGAATCGCTGAAACAGCGTGAAATAGACTTCAGCAAAAAATTAGGGCAATTTGGCCTCGAACTAATCAAAAAGATCAGTGAAACTAAAAATGGTGAACCAGTCCAGATTCTAACTCACTGCAATGCCGGCCGTTTGGCCTGTGTGGAGCTTGGAACAGCTACCGCACCCATGTATTTGGCGTACGAATCCGGAATTCCCATACATGTCTGGGTCGACGAAACCCGGCCACGCAATCAGGGAGCACGACTGACCGCCTGGGAATTAGGCGAAGCCGGCATCCCGCACACTGTTATTCCCGACAATACCGGCGGCCATTTGATGCAACACGGTATGGTCGATCTGGTCATCGTTGGAAGCGACCGAACCACCCTGAATGGCGATGTGGCCAACAAAATAGGAACTTATTTGAAAGCATTGGCTGCATACGATAATGGCATTCCATTCTATGTGGCTTTACCTTCAACCTCCATTGACTGGAACCTGAAGGACGGAATTTCGGAAATCCCTATTGAACAGCGTGACGGAAGGGAAGTTACAATGATGGAAGGATTGCTGGGAGACCAGATTCATGAATTCAGGATTATTCCGGAGAAAACTAAAGTTGCCAATTACGGATTCGATGTGACACCGGCCAGGTTGGTTACCGGGCTGATCACAGAGCGCGGAATCTGTCAAGCAAGCAAAGAAGGAATTTTAAAACTGTTTCCTGAAAAAAAACCGAAACAATGACTGAAGGATACATTAAATTTCAATGCAACTGGGTACAGAAAGAAATCCGGATTCAGGAAGAATTATTTCAGGCTCTCGAACAGGAACGTTCCCAACTATTCAAATTGGGATTGATTGGAATGTATCCGGATGGAATTGGTTATGGGAACATTTCAGTCAAATCCGCAGAAAATAAAACTTTCATTATAACAGGAAGCGCCACCGGCCAGTATGCACATTTAAAACAATCTCATTTTGCATCGGTTTCCGGATACAATTTTGAAGAAAATTCTGTCACCTGTGAAGGAATGACCAGAGCCTCAGCCGAAAGTCTGACTCATGCTGCCGTGTATGAAGCCCTTCCTGAGGTTGGTGCAGTGGTTCATGTTCATTGCCTGTGGCTATGGGAAAAACTCCTGAACAACTACCCTACCACTTCCGAAGAAATCGAATACGGAACTCCTGAAATGGCCTATGCTGTAAAAAATCTGTCTTGTTCCTTGGCTCCGAAACAGAAAAAAGTCATCGTCATGGGTGGACACCGCGAAGGAATTCTGGCATTTGGCAGAAACCTTAAAGAAGCGACATCAACAATTATCAATCTCTTTAACCAGAATAAAAATGACTAAAATTGCCATCATCGGTGGTTCAGGACTTGAAAATCCGGCCATTCTGAAGAATGCCACTGAACTGAAAATTGAAACTCCATACGGTCCAACAACATCTGATTTTAAATGTGGCACGATTAACGGACGTGAGGTTGCGATACTTTCACGCCATGGCCGGCAGCATACCATTCCTCCCTCACAGGTAAATAATCGCGCCAACATTTGGGCCATTCGCGAAATAGGGTGCACCCACATTCTGGCAACCACTGCCTGCGGAAGTTTGCGTCAGGAAATTGGCCGTGGAAATTTTGTCATACTCGACCAGTTTATCGATTTTACCCGACACCGACCGGTTACTTTTTTTGAATCGTTCGAGCCTCATGAAATGAAACATACTCCAATGGCCGATCCTTTTGACGGCTTTCTGCGCGCGAAAATCATCGAAACAGCAAAGGATCTGTACATTCCAATTTTTGAAAAAGGCACAGTGGTTACCATTGAAGGACCGCGTTTCTCAACTCGTGCAGAATCCAATATGTTTAGGCTGTGGGGTGCAGATGTGATCAACATGTCAACTGCTCCGGAAGCAATT
>CAIPKZ010000229.1 GCA_903865775.1 uncultured Prolixibacteraceae bacterium
CCGCAACCACCTGTTAACGGAATGCTGTAAGCAAACGTCCCGCTCGCTGTTGGTGTTCCGCTGATAGTGATCGTGTTGGTAGCCCAGGCGGCTGTTACTCCTGAGGGTAAACCGCTGGCAGCTCCTATTCCGGTTGTTCCGGTGGTGGGATGAGTAATATTGGTCAAAATGGTGTTGATACACAAACTTGGCGTTGAGGACGCTGCACCTACCGTATTGTCCGGGGTGACCGTGATTGTGCCTGTGGCATTCACTGTCCCGCAACCACCTGTTAACGGAATACTGTAAGTAAACGTCCCGCTCGCTGTTGGTGTGCCACTGATCGTGATGGTGTTGGTAGCCCAGGCGGCTGTTACTCCTGCCGGTAAACCGCTGACAGCTCCGATTCCGGTGGCACCCGCAGTGGCATTGGTAATATTGGTCAAAATGGTGTTGATACACAAAGTTGGCGTTGAGGAGGCTGCACCTACCGTATTGGCCGGGGTGACCGTGATTGTGCCTGTGGCATTCACTGTCCCACAACCACCTGTTAACGGAATGCTGTAAGCAAACGTCCCGCTCGCTGTTGGTGTTCCGCTGATCGTGATGGTGTTGCTAGCCCAGGCAGCTGTTACTCCAGAGGGTAAACCGCTGCCAGATCCGATACCGGTGGCACCCGTGGTGGCATGGGTAATATTGGTCAAAATGGTATTGATACACAAAGTTGGCGTTGAGGAGGCAACTCCTGAGGTATTGGCCGGATTCACAGTAAATGAAGTAGCACTGGTTCCAGTTCCGCTTGGCGTTATGACACTGATTGTCCCTGAAGTTGCAGTTAGAGGAACAGTAGCCGTTATCTGAGTTGAACTATTAACCGTAAAACTTGCCGATACTCCATTAAAATTAACAGCAGTTGCCCCTGTAAAATTGGTACCGGTAATTACAATTCCGGTAGCTCCCTGACAACCACTTGATGGCGAAAAAGTGGTGATTGTGGGGGTTGCAAGTGTCCAAGTAATTATGACCTGACCTACGGCTCCATTTCCAGATGTTGCACCGCTCTCCCCTTTTCCACCGCCGCCGCCGCCGGGACCATTCCCGTTTAAGCCAACAGCGCCATCATTTCCACCCCCTCCACCATTACCTTGACCAGAGCCACCAACTCCTCCGATGCCTGCTCCGGTCCCGTTGCCTCCATTGCCTCCATTTGCGGAAGGAGTTGCTGAGCCACCTCCACCACCTCCACCACCGGGATTATTATTAGCTCTATTTCCTCCATTCCCTCCAGCAAATCTAATAGTTCCTGTGCTAGCAGCAACCAAACCACCAAGACCACCTGGATTAGTGTTTGATCCACTTGTTCCACCTGCGGCAACAACGAGTGTAGCACCAAAAGTGGTATTTCCACCATTATTGCCAGTTGTGCCACCATTTCCAACAATCACTGTTATGTTTGATCCTGGAGTAACGGAAAGAACACTACTCGCAAAAGCACCACCACCACCACCTGTTCTATCTCCATTAGTTACGTTGCCGGTTCCACCACCACCGCCTGCTCCCCAAGCTTGTACAGTAATACTTGTAACTCCTGCAGGTACTGTAAATGTGTATGTTCCTACAGCATTATAAGTTTGGGTTTGCCCACTAACTAAATTGGGGAGAACCAAGAGTAGTATTGCTATAGCCACAAACTTTGGTCCCCAAATCAAACGAAGCAGTATACCCGGATTAAATACAAAAAACTGAGGTTCGAATTTTGCAACCTTCTGTTCGTTATAAACAGAATAAACACCGGCACGAACGGCATCGGTTCGCGCTTTCCTCCCATTGGATTTGCAGAACGTAGGGAAAAAAGAAGTGAGTGAAGCAAAAAAACCTTGGACTTTTTGTACTAATCGCGGATACTGCCCGTTTGATTGTAAAGAGGAAAAAAAGAAGTGAAAATTATTAAGGAATAAGGACTTAAAAGCTTTGCATGGATTTGCATGATAGAGACACCGATCATTTCGTCGGCTCCGCAGGGTTCTTTCCCATAGGGCAACGTAAATGACAAGACATAATAAGCCAGTTATTATTTCCTGTAAGCGGTTCATATATTTTGCAAATCCAATTAAAAACAAAATTCATTGGCCTGGCGATGAAACGAAAACCTCTTACCGGTACTAAATTAACCGGTCGGCTTCTATAAATTCATCCAAATTCAGACCATCAATAACAAGATTGATCATGCGACTTTCCCGCAGGCCGTTATAACCCGGCTTTTCTTTCCCTTCTTACGAGTCGTAATAGTGTGGAATGGTGCGCAATCCGTTTTTTAACTATAAAAAATATGCCAAAATCCAACGAATTGCAAACCCCAAAGGCTACCAAACGAAAAGATTCAAAATTTCCATTAAGCTAAGTAAGTAAATTTAATGCATTTTGTACCAATAACAAAATAAACACAAGCCACAAACCTCTATTATACAGAAACTTAAACACATAAAAAAATCTACCCTAAATAAAAATCAGAGTAGATTTATCGTAATTAAAAATAATAACCTCAAACAGTTAAACTTAAAAATTGTTTAATCTTTTTTTTTACTAGTTGACATTCAGCAAAATCGCGTACAAAAAACGAGCAAATGCGCGGTTTTTGCGATACTTCAGCATCTGACTTTAAAAGAGGTTCTTGAAAAGAAAATAGGACAGACAATCAAAAATTCTTGTGGCAGGTTGGTGTCAAAATCAGCTTTTCATATTCTTTTTTGGCATGAGAACTTTAGTCGTCCTAAAATATATATTTCCGCAAACCACTTCTTCTTCACCAACCAGAGTTGGCGGAGTGCCTGTAAGGAAAACAAATAATAGATCAACCAGGGTCTTGTGCGGTTTCAGGCTTTCACCCGGTTGTCGTATCATTTCCAAATATCCGCACCATTTGCTTCGGATTGATTTCCCGGTCCTGATACCGGAATTTTCTCATTCTTCTATTTTTTTTTGTCCAATCCAACAAACGTTTTCCCCCTGAATGTTTCGGATTTATGCGATTTGATTTTAAAAGTCACTTTTATCTGAATAAAATGATTGCTAACTTGCGCATAAAATCGAAGAACTCATAACTTATAATTCATAACTCCCATGATCGATATTGATGAACTGGATGATAAATTCAGTATTGAAGGCGAAGTCGGATTTGCCGAACTGGAAGAAGATCTGGCATTTGTAACCGTTTCGAACAAGTATGCCGATGCCGACATTTGCCTTTATGGCGCACATATTACCTCTTTCAGACCACAAAACAATATGGATTTGTTGTGGTTAAGCCCGGAAAGCAGTTTTGAAGAAGGCAAACCAATCCGGGGTGGAATCCCTGTATGTTTCCCATGGTTCGGCCCGCACAAAACCGATGCGGATAAGCCTCAGCATGGTTTTGGACGGCTGATGTATTGGGATGTCCTGGCAACTTCAACCAATCCCGCCGGAGAGTCAGTAGTTACTTTGCAACTTTGTTCTTCTGAGGAAACAAAAGCCTTCTGGCCTCATGATTTTTGTGCTGAAATGACTTTCGTAGTAGGCCGCACTTTAACAGCTACCTTGAAAGTTACCAATACCTCTTCCGAACCGTTTGATTACACCTGTGCTTTGCATACCTATTACAGCCTTTCGTCGATTGAAAATATTAAAATCGAAGGTTTAAAGGGAATTACTTATTACAATCAATTGACCGGCGAATTTGATATTCAGGAAGAAGAAAACCTGACCATTCAGGAAGCAACAACCCGGCATTATCTGAATACCGAATCGGTTGTTGTAATTGATGATCCATTATTCCGTCGCAGAATTAAAGCCAGTAAAACAGGCAGCAAAGTCACCACCGTTTGGAATCCTTGGGAAGAAACCTGTGCACAAATCAGTGATTTGCCTGATGCCGGATATGAAACATTCGTGTGCGTTGAGGCAACCAATGCCTTTGATTATCCCATTCAACTGGCACCCGGCGAATCTCACGAAACCACGGCGATTATAGGTCTGGAAGAATAATATGCACAAAACCAATGCTGCCCGTCTGCTCGATGCCAAAGGAATTTCGTATGAACTGGCCGAATACGAGGTGGATGAAAATGACCTGAGTGCAGCGACTCTGGCTAAAAAAATCGGTCAGGAATTGGAGCAAATCTTCAAAACGCTGGTACTTCGGGGCGACAAAACAGGTGTTTTCGTAGCGGTTATTCCCGGAAATGCTGAAGTCGACCTGAAAAAAGCAGCCCGGGTTTCCGGAAATAAAAATTGCGCCATGGTTCAGCAAAAGGAATTGCTGGGTTTGACCGGTTATATTCGGGGTGGTTGTTCTCCTCTGGGGATGAAAAAACCGTATCCGGTATACATCCACGAAACCTGCCAGCTTTTCAATTCTATTTTTATAAGTGCGGGGCAACGTGGATTGCAGCTCAAACTCAATCCTGATGATCTGGTTAAAGCCACCGGTGCAGTGATTTACGAAATAACTGAATAATCGGGGTTCGAACTTTCAGGAAATAAAATGGCGTTTTAATGAAAGCTTTCTTTTATCTTTGGATAAACCTAAACCCCCGTTTATGAACAACCAACTGAATCGCAGAACTTTTCTGACTCAATTATCGGCAGCCGCAATTGCCACCGGATTATCTTCAATTCCCTTTATTTCCATTGCCAAATCGGTAAATCCGCAAAAGAAACTGGGTATTGCCCTGGTAGGCCTTGGCTATTATTCAACCGGCGTATTGATGCCAGCTCTTGAAAAAACTGAACATGTAAAACTGGTTGGCCTGGTAACCGGAACTCCGGAAAAAGCGAAGAAGTACGGGGAGAAATACAATATTCCGAAGGAGAATATTTACAACTACCTGAATTTTGACGAAATAGCAAAAAATCCGGCTATTGATGTGATATATATCGTTTTGCCTAATAGCATGCACAAGGAATTTGTTATTCGTGCAGCCAAAGCCGGAAAGCAGGTGATTTGCGAAAAACCGATGGCGTTGAATGTCGCTGAATGCCGCGAAATGATTGGTGCCTGCCAGAAAGCCGGCGTCTCACTTTCGATAGGTTACCGACTGCATTACGATCCATATACCCAGCGCATTATGCAAATGGCCAAAGAAAAACCATATGGTGATATTTTCATGGTACATGCTTCTGCAGGATGGAGAATGGGACGACCAAATGAACATTGGAAGGCTAAAAGTAAATATGGTGGCGGAGCAATCATGGATATGGGGCCGTATCCTTTGCAGGCCGCACGTTATTCCACAGGAATGGAACCCATTGCAGTTACAGCCCAGATGTTTAATTCCGACCCAACAGTTTTCGATGGAGTGGATGAAACCACCACTTTTCAGCTCGAATTTCCTGGAAACATTTTCGCCAATTGTTCCACTACTTTTGCCGCCAACGTCAATTTTCTTACCATTAATGCACAAAAGGGAGATTATGGTCTCAATCCATTCAGCGGATACAATGGAATTCATGGATTCCTTCCCCATGGAGAAAAATTCGACTTTCCTGAAATGAACCAGCAAGCTGCCCAGATGGATGAAATGTGTCTGGCGATTTTGGAAAAACGACCTTCCAAAACACCCGGTGAAGAAGGACTTCGCGATATGATCATTATTGATGCCATGCGCGAATCGGTTAATAAAGGAGGAATAAGAATCGTCCTCTAAATCCATTTTAGGAAAGGGTCATTAGTCATTGAAATCCTTTGTCTCACGACTGATGTCCCTTTCCTTTTTCCTCTTTTCTTTTCCAGTTTTACAATTCATCCTTCTTTTCCGACAGTTCATCAACTTATTTTTTGAGAACTTTTAGCGTTGGTGCAGATTTGCATCATGAAACATTTAATCATCTTATGGATCTTTTTGCTGATTGCATTCAGCATGTTTTCACAAACGGTAATTACCGGAAAAGTGATTCAGGAAAAGGATGAGCCTTTGCCGGGTGCAAACATTTATTTGCAGGGAACATATGATGGAATTTCCAGCAATCCGAAAGGTGAATTCAAATTCAAAACCAATAAAACCGGATCGTTTATATTGCTGGCGAATTTCATTGGTTACGAACAGTTCTCTCAGAAAGTTGATTTGAAAGGTGATACCATTCGGCTAAATATTCAATTAAAAGAGAAGTTTAACCAGTTGAATGCAGTGACCATCAATGTCGGAACTTTCGAGGCCGGTGATAAAAAGCAGGCCGTCACCATTTCTCCACTGGATATGATGACTACTGCCGGGGCAAACGGAGATGTTTATGGTGCATTGCAATCGCTTCCCGGAACAACCATCAATGGTGAATCGGGCCGTCTGTTTGTGAAAGGTGGCGATAGCGAAGAGTCGCAAACCTATATCGATGGTTCGCTGGTGTCAGTCCCCTACAATTCTACAGCTCCCAATTTGTCTGCACGCGGTAGGTTTAATCCGTTTATGTTTAAAGGTACACTTTTCAGCACCGGTGGTTATTCTGCCGAATACGGCCAGGCACTTTCATCTGTTTTGTTGCTGAACACCAACGATATGCCTGAGGAAGACCAGCTCGATTTCTCAATCATGTCAATTGGTCTCGATGCTTCCGGAACGAAAAAATGGAAGACTGGAGCGGTAACCGGAACAGTAACCTACAATAATCTTGGCCCATACATGAGTATTGCGAAACAGAATTACAACTGGGAAAAAGCTCCGGAATCGCTTTCAGGAGAAATCAGTTTTAGGCAAAAAACCAGCAAAACCGGGCTTTTAAAATTTTATTCCAATCTGGATAATCGGAATTCAAAACTGAGCCAGTATGATTTGGTCTTCGGAGGTAAACCGATTAACTATGAGTTGATCAATAAAAATCAGTACATGAATGCATCCTGGAACGATCAACTGAGCGAAAAATGGGGAATGAATGCCGCTGCATCGTACACCTACAATACCGATAATGTCAGCTATGACCTTGCCAAAGTAAAGAAACACATCGAAGGTGCTTACCTGAAAAACACAGCATCGGTTCAGTTTACCGATAAAGTTATGTTGAAATTTGGTGGAGAGGTAATTTCCAAATCCTATACACAGCAGGTGCAATTGACGAACGAATCGCACGAAAATAGTTTTGCCAATCACAATTTTTCCGGATATACCGAAGCGCAGATTTATGCCTCATCTAAATTCGTTACGAGAATTGGAGGACGGGTTGAATACTCGGATTACCTGAACATTCTTAATGCTTCGCCCCGATTATCGGCGGCATACAAAATCAACAGTAAAAGTCAGTTCTCTGCAGCTTACGGTTGGTTTTACCAGAATCCGGTTGACAATTATCTGCTATATACCAATCAATTGAAACCCGAAAGGGCCGATCATTATACCTTCAGTTTTCAGTCGTTTGCCAACAGCCGGACCATCAGGGTAGAGCTGTATTATAAAGATTACAAAGATCTGGTTAAGCTGAATGGTACTGAATTTTATCTGCCATCAAGTTACGACAACTCCGGAAGCGGCTATGCCAAAGGATTGGACTTTTTCTGGAGAGATAAAAAGACCATCAAAAATGGCGATTACTGGATTTCGTATTCTTATTTGGATACCAAGCGTGATTATCGTAATTTTCCGGAAGAAGCTACTCCGACTTTCGCAAGCAAACACAATTTTTCGATGGTTTACAAGCATTGGTTGGGTGGCATCCGGTCGATGGTGAGCGTAAATTTCAGGTATTCGTCGCCACGTGTTTATAACGATCCAAACTCAACTGTTTTTAATGGGGAGAAAATGATGCCATACCGAAGTCTGGATTTAAGCTGGAGTTTTTTATACCGGCAGAACATCATTTTATATGGAGCGGTCACCAATGTAGCAGGCTTTAAAAATGAATACGGACGCAGTTATTCAATCACCCCTGATGATTCGGGTTACTATCAGAGCGCAGCGATTCAGCCCAGTTCCAATCGGTTTTTTGTGCTGGGATGTTTCATCACTTTAACCCGAAAAGGGAATGCAAATCAGTTGGATAAGATTGAATAGTAAAGCCTCCCCCAAACCCTCCCCAAAGAGGGGGCTTCTGGAAGCCCGGGTTAGAATAAATTTGTTTGTAAAGAATTAGTTATTCATTATAATTTCACAACTGGCTTTTTTTTGGCCCTCCACCTCGGGGAGGGTTTGGGAGGGGCTCTTAAATTAAAACAATCATGAAAAAGATCATTTTATCACTTGCAGTAGTGTTCGTTAGTTTAGTTTCGATGGCTCAGAAGCCCGAGTATATGCAGGCCATGGGCGAAACTCTGGGAGGGTTCTCAACCTGTAAAAACGTAGAGGATTTTCAAGCTTTGGGCAATAAGTTTGAGATGATCGCCAATGCTGAAAAAGGTGAATGGCTGCCTTTGTATTACCATGCCCAGTGTTACATTCTCATGAGTTTTATTGAACAGGGTGAGGCAGCTAAAAGAGACGGTTATCTGGATATTGCAGAAAAGTCGATCACAAAACTGGTTGAAATGGTACCGGGGGAGGCTGAAGTTTTTGTATTACAGGCATTTTACCTCACCGGTCGTTTGGTGGTGAATCCGATGGAACGCGGTCAGGAATACAGTGGCTTAATTGGTCAGGCAAACGGAAAAGCTATGGCCATTGATCCAACCAATCCACGTGCAAAAATGATGAAAGTTCAGATGGACATGGGTTCTGCTCCATATATGGGATTGGATCCGAAATCATTCTGCCCGGCTGCAAAAGAATTATTGGCCAGCTGGGATAATTTCAAACCTAAATCACCTATTCATCCCAATTGGGGAAAAGACCAGGTTGAAGGTATTGTGAAGGGATGTGAGTAATTTCAGGAAAAAGAAAAAAGGAAAAGTATAGTCGGCTCTTCGGGGCTGACTTTACTTCCACAGAAATCATTATCGAAAACAAAAGTTCACAATTTAAAATTCCGGTTCCGGAAATATGTAAGTTTCGGAACCGGATTTATCTTTACTTTTAAACCATTCAAATCTTGATATGGAAGTGATTCATACAAAGTATAATTTCATGAAATGGATAAAACTCATGTTAATGAATGCTGCAATAAGCTTGTTCATTGTCGTGTTTTTCATGAATGGGGTGACAGATAGTTTTAAAAATTTTCTGATCGCCTTCTTATGGGGTTTTAGTATTAGTTTCACACAATGGGCTGGGATATCTGCAATTAATATATGGTTGGATAAGAAGTTTTCGTGGCTCGATAAGCCAGTGAAAAAGCTGATTATTGAAATTTCTGCATTCCTGACCTATTCATCCACTGCATTTGTTATAGTTCAGTTTTGCAATTTCTATTTGTGGCAAGGGATATTACCGGCAGAATCGTGGATCTGGATTGTAAAATCATTACCTTTTACCATTATTATCTCGTTTGTTATTTCGCTGATATTTACGGCCTCCGGATTTTTCTTTGCATGGAAAAGATCGTTTCTACAGGCAGAAAAGCTAAAAGCTGAGATGCTGGCCTACAAATACGAATCACTTCGGAACCAGATCAATCCGCACTTCCTGTTCAATAGCCTGAATGTTTTGAGTGATTTGGTATACGACGATCAGGCTCTGGCAGTAAAGTTTATCCGCCAATTGAGTGATTTATTTCGGTATGTGCTTGATAGTCGCGATAAAGAACTGGTTCCGCTTCGCGAAGAACTTGATTTTATTCAGTCGTTCACTTTTTTGCTGAAAACCCGGTTTGAAGAGAAACTGAAGATTGAACTAGATGTTGAAACTAATCAGGAAGATTACATTGTGCCAATGACATTGCAGCTGTTAATCGAAAATGCAGTCAAACACAATGAGGTTTCTGAAGCATATCCACTTAGGATTTCAATTCGTAAAAACGGTGATTTTCTGGAGGTCGAAAATAACTTTCAACCCAAAAGTGTGGGCGACGATTCGAAGAAAACCGGGCTGAAGAACATCACGCAACAATTCGCTTTTTTTTCAGAAAAGCCCATTAAAATTATTACTTCCGATGAAAGATACCTGGTTCGTGTACCCATATTAAAATCTTTGGAGAAATGAGAACTTGCACTGAGCAAATAAATATGGTATATCTTGTTTGTTTAAAATTTTTAATAACCCAGATGCTTAAAAATTTGAAGAATGTATAGTCGAAGTGTCATCATTCTGGAAGACGAGACCCGGGCAGCTAATCATTTGCAGCGAATGTTAGCAAAGGTTGCCCCTGAAATGACCATTCTGGCGAAACTCGAATCGGTGCGCGATGGTGTGAAATACCTTCAAAACAATCCGGAACCTGAACTTATTTTTTCGGATATTCAGTTGGCCGACGGTTTGAGTTTCGAAATTTACAGACAGGTTGTGGTAACATGCCCAATCATATTTACAACTGCTTACGACCATTATGCCATCGAGGCTTTCAAAACCAATGGTATCGACTATTTATTGAAACCCATTGAAGAAGACCGGCTACGGCAAGCGATTGAAAAAGTCCGGCATTTTTCTCCGGGGTTGGTCATCGAAAAAATTCGTTCCATCAGCAATCCATCCTCCGGAAAGGCATACAAGTCGCGGTTTATGGTGAAAGTTGGAGATAAAATCCGGAGTGTTCCGGCAGAGGAGATTTTGTTTTTTTTCAGTCAGGAAAAGGCCAGTTTCATCCGGACCAGTGATTCCCATACTTATTGCATCGACTATACACTCGACCAACTGGAACCAATGCTCGATCCCGAAAGATATTTCCGAATCAACCGCAAATACATTGTCTCCATTGATGCCTGCACCAACATACTGGCATGGACCAATTCCCGACTGCGCCTGAAAATCGACGGCATCGACGACTCCGACATTATAGTAGCCCGTGAAAGGGTTCAGGATTTTAAAAATTGGCTGGACA
>CAIPKZ010000230.1 GCA_903865775.1 uncultured Prolixibacteraceae bacterium
ATCCAATAATTGAAGACATCTCTTTTCTCCAGCATGAACTCACGCTTTGAATACAAAACGTATTTTTTTTGTGTTTTATTTTTGGTATGAAACTATGCTTTTTTATAAATATCCTGAATAACCAGACCCGCCAGGGTAAATCCGTAAATAGCAGTAATGTGTGCCACGGTGCCATTAATCACGGCTTTCTGGGTGCACCATTCATGATCGGCTAATTCAGGATCTCCTGCGGCATTTTTCGACTTCGGGCATAAACATTTATCGGTACCGCATGATGATCCTGAACCCTTGTTTTCGAGCAGTTCCTCACTGTAAATGCACATGAATTCTTTCGCAGGCAAATCGCCTTTGCGCATCTTTTTCCGGATAATCGAGCCAAACGGGCAACCTTTCACTTTCCAGAATTCAGCCACGCGGATTTTGGTCGGATCGAGTTTAAGCGACGCACCCATCGACGAAAAGAATACCGCTTTGGTGCGGGTTGCTTTGCGAATCAAATCAATTTTATTGCTCAGACTGTCAATGGCATCAATGATGTAGTCGTACGTATCCAAATCGAACGAGTCGGAGTTCTCCGGTTCATATATTCTTTGAAGGGTCTGGATTTCGGCTGAAGGATTGATTTCGAGCAGACGGTTCTTCAACGCATCGGTTTTGACTTCACCAACAGTGAGTGTGGTTGCGTGTATCTGGCGATTAATATTGGTGATGCAAACCCGGTCGGAATCGACCAGTGTCAAATGACGGATACCGGTCCGGATCAGGCTTTCGGCGCACCAGCTACCCACACCACCTATGCCAAAGATAATCACCTTTTGCCGGGCAACTTCATCCATCTTTTCTGTCCCAAATAACAACTCCGTGCGTTGGAATATTCCTTTTTCAGATGCCATTTTTACAATCGTAAGGTGTTTCGACTCATTTATTCAGGCCGCAAATGTATGAAAAAAGTAAAACGGACGACTCCAGGCTAATTTCATATTGATGGCTATCTGATTCCATCTCAGTTGGTACAAATAGAAAAGGCTGTCCTCTGACAGCCTTTTCACCCGTTACGACGGGAAACTAACCTAAACCAACTAAACCTAATAAACCATGATTCCACCAAAGTAGTCTACTTTGTAGAAGTTACCTAAATAACCATTAAAGCAGCACTTTGGTTTACCAAGTGTATTATATTTTTAAAAATATTTTTTTCACAAAGAACATTCAGCGAACTGAACAGGTCAAAAGTACCAAAAAATGGGAAATATCCAAATTCCGGTTCTCAGAAAATTGAATAAATTGAGTATTTATTTATTTGCAATATATTGTATCATAAACAATAACGTGTGAGATTTTATGAATTAGTCACGAAAAGCTTCTTATTTAATTGCAAATAAGAGGGTTGGCTAATTTTTAATAGGTCTTAGCCGTTTCATGAGTACTGAGTTTTCGAAGGTTGAAATCATACGGAGCATTTAATCCAGATCAAATGTTTTGAACATTCCTGTCTTGATAAAAATTCTGGATTTTCTGCCGTTAATTATACGGGATACCGTATTTTGCAGGAATTTAAAACTGCCGGGATGATCAGGTTTTTTTTCGTTCTCTTTTTGTTTTCAGCTTTGGAAGCTTTTACGCAACCGGCACCAAAACGCGAATTCCGTGCAGTGTGGGTAGCTACTGTCAATAACATTGACTGGCCTTCCAGACCGGGCCTTTCAACTGAAGAGCAAAAGCAAGAAGCGATCGCGATTCTGGATATGCATGCAAAGAACCGGATGAATGCGATTATTTTCCAGGTACGTCCGGCTTCAGATGCTTTCTACCCTTCGGAATTGGAGCCCTGGACACGGTACCTGAGCGGAACTCCGGGTAAAGCCCCGATTCCGTTTTACGATCCGATGGCTTTCTGGATTGAAGAATGCCATAAACGAAACATGGAATTTCATGCCTGGTTAAATCCTTTCCGGGTTTCACAAAATGCAACCGAACCTTTGGCTGCCAATCATGTGGCATTTCAGCATCCCGAATGGATTGTCAAATACGGAGACAAACTGTTTTTTGATCCCGGCCTGCCGCCAACCCGCGACTGGGTTGTCCAGGTAGTTACCGATATTGTTTCGCGTTACGATTTGGATGCCATTCATTTCGACGACTATTTCTATCCATACCCATTGAAAGAAGATTTTCCCGATGAAAATTCTTTTGCACAGGACAGTCGTGGTTTTGAGGCCGGTCAGCAAGCCGATTGGCGCCGGAACAATGTGGACGTGTTGATCTGGAAACTTTCGGAAAGCATAAAAAACATTAAGCCATGGGTCAAGTTTGGAATCAGTCCGTTTGGTGTATGGCGAAACAAAGCTGACGATCCGGATGGCTCTGAAACAACTGCAGGTACGACCAATTATGACCATTTGCATGCTGATATCCTGAAATGGCAAAAAAACGGCTGGATCGATTATTGCCTCCCTCAACTTTACTGGCAAATTGGTCATCCTTCAGTTGATTTCCTGACGCTGAGCAAATGGTGGGCTGCACACGCATACAACCGGGCCATGTATATTGGTCACGCAGTTTATAAACTGGAAGCTAATTCTGCAATTCAGGATTGGAGAGACCCGCAGCAACTAATCAGGCAAATTCAGATCACCCGCCAGATATCCGGGCTTGGAGGAAGTGCCTTTTACAGCAGCGTACATTTTAAACGCGATTTGTTTGGTTTCGAAAAGTCGCTTCAGGAAAATGTTTACCATTATCCGGCTCTTGTTCCGGCTATGCCGTGGATCGACAAATTAGCGCCGGCCATTCCGCAGCATTTCAGAAAAAGAGGCAATAAGCTGAAATGGAAGGTGTCTGAAACCAGAAATGAAATGGATAAGATCGTTTCTTACGTGGTTTATCTGAATCCTGAAGGTCAAAAATTTGATGCGGGAAATGTGGAAAGTATTTTTGCAATTACCCGTGACAAAAGCATCGTTTTTAAACCAAATTCGCGTAAATTACGAAGAAAATACGAAATCCGGATTTCGGCACTTGATCGCCTGCATAATGAAAGCGGAATAACAAAACCGAAAGTGATTAAACTCTAAATTTACCTCCAATGGCCCGAAATATAGATTGTTTTTTTGTATTCAGCGATGAAGACGCCAGCCAGAAACTGGTGAATAAGTTGCGCGAATCGCTGCTTGTAACCCAGGTTTTCGTGCTTTGCAAAACTCCGGTTCAACTCCTGAATTGCGAGCAGATCCTGGTTGAAGAATATGTTTCGTGCAGTACAATCAGGCAAATTGCCAAAATGGTTCATGCCGATTATGCCTTGCTGGCCTTGGACAATTCGGCGATTGAACCCGCTTATGGTGCACTTGAACGACTTTTCCAGGTTGCCAATCAGACTGAGGCGCCCATGGTATATGCCGATTATTTTATACTTTCGGATGATATTGTTTCGGGCAATCCGGTGATCGATTACCAAATTGGCAGTCTTCGCGATGATTTTAACTTCGGGCCGGTTCGGCTATACAAGTCAGAGGTTTTAAAGGCCTTTCGGTACGAAAATTACGAGATGCTGAAATATGGAGGCAGCTATGCATTGCGGCTTTTGGCCAGCCGGATGGGCGAATTGGTCCATATTCCTGAATATCTGTTTTCGGTAACTGAAACAGACAAGCGGACTTCGGGCGAAAAACAATTTGACTATGTGAAAGCCGCTGCCCGCGAGCGACAGGTTGAAATGGAACAGGTTTGCACCAATCATTTACGCGATATCGGAGCTTTCCTTTGGGCACCATTTGCCGAACCCATCTTTTCTGAACATTTTGAAACGGAAGTTTCGGTCATAATCCCGGTGCGCAACCGGATAAAAACCATTCGTGATGCAGTGGAGTCGGTTTTGATTCAAAATGCATCGTTCAAATTTAATCTGATTGTTGTCGATAATTTTTCGACCGATGGAACAACTGAGATATTAAAGGAGTATGCCGCTGCAGGAAAACTGATTCACATGATTCCGGAACAGAAAAACCTGGGGATTGGTGGTTGCTGGAACCTGGCGGTTTTCAGCCCGGACTGCGGAAAGTATGCCGTTCAGCTCGACAGCGACGATTTGTATGCCGACGAAAATACACTTCAGATTATCGTGGACAAATTTCATGAAGAAAACTGTGCCATGGTGATTGGCAGTTACCGGATGACGAATTTCAACCTGGAGGAAATCCCACCCGGAGTGATCGATCACCATGAATGGACTGACGATAATGGTCCGAACAATGCCTTGCGAATTAACGGCTTGGGTGCTCCCCGTGCTTTCTATACTCCGGTGCTCCGCGAAATCAGGATTCCCAATGTGAGCTATGGCGAAGATTATGCCGTTGCCCTGGCCATTTCAGGAAAATATAAAATCGGACGCGTTTACCAGCCCATCTATCTTTGCAGGCGTTGGGACGATAATACAGATGCATCGCTCGATGTGCTGAAACAGAATGCCAATAACCTTTACAAAGACCGCATCCGGACGTTTGAAATCCGGTCACGGATTCAACGGAACAAGCGGACCGACCCGGATAAGGCATGGATGGGAAATTAATGGGGTGAAAAAAAGGTCTGTTTCTACCTGAATTGACTGTCTTTCTTAGTCAGCTCGCTGGCTACTTCTGAGAGTAGTCGTTCAAAATCGTTCTGATCAATCATTCTGTCCTTCCGATCCGGAAACATTCGATGGAAAGGGAATTTGTAGTTTAGTCTGAATTCCAGCTTGTACAAATTATTGAGTGCTTCGCCTGACGATGCAAATTCAGGAACTTTCAGTTCTGACAACTGAGTGTTCAGGCTCTCCCAGCCGGGAACCAGCCAGGGTTCCAAACACGGATAAACCTGAATCTGGCGCTGTAACAATACTTTTCCGTTGGGTAAACGCTTTTCGTTCGTCCACCAGATATTCTGAACAGCATTCATGGCCTGAATGGTTTCAGCTTCGCTTGTAACCGCCTCCAGATCATTCAGTGTTTTGACAATAAGTTCCGTTACTGCCTGTTCGTATGGCAATTCACTTTGCAGAGCTTTAATACCAATAGTAACACCCAATAAATTCGAATAGGCATCTTCAATCGAAAAGCTCGAATATCGTTCAGGTACAAAAGGTATGGTGGAGGTTCCGAACCAGGTAGCTATCTCGTGCCAGACAGAAAGGTCGTAGGCGATTTTTCCGGCCAGTAACACCAGATCAGAATTTGAAAGATCGGAAGGGATTTGAACACTAAGACTTTTCTCTCCTCCTTCGTGGCCAAGGACTAAATTCAGCTTGCCATTTATTTTGTTCTCTTTCAGTTGCAAATAAAGGAATGACATCCAGTCGATCTGGTCGCGTAAGTGCCCCATATCAACAAATCCGCCACGACGGGTATATATAATACCGTTTCCTTCGCTCGAATCTCCCAGATAATGGTGGCTGCCAATTTTATTCAGACTGGTTATTTCCGATATTTTCACTCCGGGTATAGCAAACATTTGCATATCAATACCAAACGAGCAACAGGTACGGATGATGCGGTGCGGTTTTGGTTCAGGCTTACCGTTTGAAAGCTCAGGAACCTTTGCCTTGAGAGTTACAGAACAAAAACAAAATAGTACGATCAGGAATATATGGATAGCTTTCATTAGTACCTATTGGTGAGATTTTGTAAATATAACGGAATTTCACTCCCGGCAATGAGATTCGTTTTTATTGTTCTCCGGTCAGACAAGACCAGAATAATGATTGTTTTCAAAAATCTTGATCAGTTCCGGCGATTTTTTCTTCGATCTGCAGCAAGTTTCTATCCTGAATGGTCGCTTTTAGTATATAAATTGCCTGTTAAGATGGTTTGAAATGGGCAAAACAGGGTTGATTGTTGTTTTATTTACACTGTTTAGGTCATTGTTTACATTGTTAAAGACGGCATATGTGAAAGTGTGCAAAAAATAATATTGTATAACAGACTGGCATTCAGAGTAACGAAACGTTTGGAGACATTTTATTCAAAAAAAGGTGAGATTAGGTTTGGAAAAGGCAAAAAGCTCTCTATATTTGCAGCCGCTAAAAACGCAAGAAGTTCTAATAGAAAGATGGGTTGAGGGATGAGAAAATAAAAAGAAGTTTTCTTTTGGAAGTATGAAAAAGCTTCTTAACTTTGCCACCCCGTTTGCAAGGTACGGTTTTCGAAAGCGGAAATCGGGCAGAACGGGAAACGAAAATTGATTTATTGAAATACGCTACAAAGGTTTTGTTCGCAAGAGGAAATACCGGAATTAGAGTATGAAAATATAGAACACCGGGTCGGAAGACTCAAAGGAAAAGTTCTTTGAAAATATTGGGAAAAGGAAAAACAAGTAAGGAATACGCAAGTAGAAATTGAGTTTAGTCATAGAGCTGGAGAATATTTAAATTTTTAATTACAACGGAGAGTTTGATCCTGGCTCAGGATGAACGCTAGCGGGAGGCCTAACACATGCAAGTCGAACGGGATCCCCGAGCAATCGGGGTGAGAGTGGCGCACGGGTGAGTAACGCGTATGCAACCTACCTTTAACTGAGGGATAGCCCATAGAAATGTGGATTAATACCTCATAGTTCTATTAAGCCGCATGGTTTGATAGATAAAGCTCCGGCGGTTAAAGATGGGCATGCGTGACATTAGCTAGTTGGTAAGGTAACGGCTTACCAAGGCTACGATGTCTAGGGGTTCTGAGAGGATGATCCCCCACACTGGTACTGAGACACGGACCAGACTCCTACGGGAGGCAGCAGTGAGGAATATTGGTCAATGGGCGCAAGCCTGAACCAGCCATCCCGCGTGAAGGATGAAGGCCCTATGGGTCGTAAACTTCTTTTATACACCAAGAAAAGTTCGGACGTGTCCGAATCTGACGGTAGTGTATGAATAAGCATCGGCTAACTCCGTGCCAGCAGCCGCGGTAATACGGAGGATGCAAGCGTTATCCGGATTCATTGCGTTTAAAGGGTGCGTAGGCGGCTCTTTAAGTCAGTGGTGAACTCTTGCCGCTAAACGGTAAAATTGCCATTGATACTGAAGAGCTTGAGTACAGTTGAGGTAGGCGGAATGTGTAGTGTAGCGGTGAAATGCTTAGATAGTACACAGAACACCAATTGCGAAGGCAGCCTACTAAGTTGTTACTGACGCTGATGCACGAAAGCGTGGGGAGCGAACAGGATTAGATAC
>CAIPKZ010000231.1 GCA_903865775.1 uncultured Prolixibacteraceae bacterium
CTGCTTTCGACAAAACCTCGATCCGTGATTTACTAACCATGTCTCAAGTCAATCAAAATGTCAAAGAACTACAGTATAATTTATTTGATAATATGTTCTAATTTTTAACGCACCAGCAGTGAATCAACATTATAAATTACTTGGTATTCTTTTCATTTTTTTGTTCGCATCGTGTCATCAAAAAGACATAACCCAATATGTCGATCCGAACATTGGCGGCGTTGCCACTTTGCTAACGACCAAAAATCCGACGGTGCATCGTCCACACAGCATGGTCCGCGTGTTTCCGATTACCAAACCCGGACTGAACGACCGCTACCTCAGCGATAAAATCTACGGATTTGCATTGAATATGCCCGCCTACCGCATGGGCCATGTGACCGAACTGATGCCAACTTCCGGGAAAATTAACATGAACAGAGATGGATACGCCTCGTCGTATGACCACGATCAGGAAGAAGTTCATCCATGGTATCACAAGGTTTTGCTTGAAGATTCAGGGATTGAGGCAGACTGGACGACCACTGAACGCGCTGTGATCTACCGTTTTAATTACAACTCAAATTCGGCAGATAACCTTATTTTTCGCTCAGCCGGAAAAGCTTTCTTTGAAGTGATTGGCAACAATACCTTACAGGGATGGGAAGAATTTGAGAAAACACGCCAGTATTTCCATGCCGAATTCAGTCAGCAATTTACGAATTCGTTCAATTTCGAGTCAGACCCATTAGCCCCAGGTGCAAAACTTTCAGGAAATAAGATTGGGTTAATTGTGCAATTTGGAGAATTGAAAGCGCCATTGGAAGTTCGCATTGGAATCTCATACATCGATGAAAATCAGGCTGCCAAAAATCTTCAGAAAGAGACGAATGGTAAAAGTTTTGAATCCATCAAAGAAGAAGGTCACCAGATCTGGGAAAACGAACTGGGAAAAATTCAGGTTGAAGGTGGAACGGAACGTCAGAAACGAATTTTTTACACTTCGCTTTACCGCTGCGAAGAGCGGATGGTCAACATTTCGGAAGATGGAAGGTATTACAGTGGATACGATTGCAAGATCCATGATGACGGCGGCCGACCTTTCTTTGTCGACGACTGGCTTTGGGATACTTATCGCAGCCTTCATCCGTTAATGCTGATTCTCAATCCAGCACAACAAGCTGATATGGTGCAGTCGTATACCAAAATGTATGAGCAAAGTGGCTGGATGCCAACATTTCCACAGTTTTACGGCGATTTCCCGGCCATGATCGGATTCCATTCTGCTGCTTTGGTTTGGGACACCTGGCAAAAAGGAGCAACTAATTTTGATATTGAAAAAGCCTACGAAGGGCTGAAGTGGAACGCGACCCATGCAACCATGCTTCCCTGGAGAGCCGGTCCAATGTGTTCGCTCGATAGTTTCTACCTGAAAAATGGTTGGTATCCGGCACTTCCGGAAGATAGCACAGAAACCGTTAAAATGGTGGATGGCTTTGAGAAACGACAGGCAGTTGCGCTCACGCTTGAACATAGCTATGATGACTGGTGTCTGGCTCAACTGGCCAAAGCTTTGGGAAAGAATGATGATTACGAAGATTTTTTGAAGCGGTCGAAAAACTACCGGAATGTTTTCAATCCCGAAACTGGATTTTTTGCCCCCAAAATGGCGAATGGCAAATGGGTTGAACCCTTCGATCCGCAATTGTCCGGTGGCGTTGGCAGCCGATCTTATTATGCCGAGAATAATGCGTGGACCTGGAATTTCAGCGTTCAGCAGGATATTCCTGATTTGATCAAGCTATTGGGAGGAAACGATGCTTTCGTCAATCGGCTGGATGCTCTTTTTAACGAACCCACCCACATTTCCAAATGGCAGTTTATGGGAAGATCTCCCGATTCATCCGGATTAAACGGCATGTTTGTGGCTGGCAATGAACCCTCGCTGCATATTCCATACCTTTACAATTACGCCGGACAGCCCTGGAAAACACAACGACGCATTCGCGAAATCATGGACATGTGGTTTGATGACCGTCCACTTGGAATTCCCGGGGATGAAGATGGCGGCGGACTTTGTTCCTGGTATGTTTTTTCGGCCATGGGATTCTTTCCGGTAACTCCCGGAAGTGGCGAATATGCCATCGGAAGTCCGTTTTTCAACTCGGTGAAAATTCAGCTTCCCAATGGAAAAACCTTCTCGGTAATAACCAAAGATTGCTCGAAGAAAAATAAATACATCCAATCGGCTGAATTAAATGGTGAAGCTTTGAACAGTCCTTTCATTAGTCATACCGATATTGTAAAAGGAGGCAAACTTCAGCTAGTGATGGGTGATCGGCCAAATAAAAACTGGGGTTCAGATACTGAAAACAAATAATAAAAAGATAATGACAAAAACGAATTTGAATAAAAGACAAATGCTGAAATATGTTGGAAACGTTAGTCAGCTTTTTGGAATTAAAGAATATACCCTTTCCGGTGGAAAAGCGAAAGGCGTAAAATCATTCGATGTAAAAACCGGCTCCGGGCTTGAGTTTACAATCCTTGCCGACCGTTGTCTGGATATTGCCGGACTGTCGATTAAAGGCATCAACTGCAGTTACATCACAAAAAACGGCATAGTGGCTCCTGAATATTACGATGAAAACGGAATCGGTTTTTTGCGAAGCTATTTTGCAGGTTTCCTGACAACCTGTGGTTTGCGAAATGTAGGTTCTCCCTGTGAAGTAGATGGTGAATCATTTCCGCTCCACGGAAGGATTTCGAATACTCCGGGCGAAGAAGTTTCAGCAACAACTGAATGGATTGATGATGTTCCGGTATTGACCATCAGCGGAAATATGCGGGAAGCCAGGCTCTTCGGAGAGAACATCGTGCTTGAGAGGAAAATCATCTGCAAATACGGAGAAAACAAGATTATCCTGCAAAATAAAGTGGAGAATCAGGGGTTCAAAAAGGAAGCGCTGATGTTGTTGTTCCACTTCAACATGGGCTATCCTTTGTTGGATGAAAATGCCATTCTGGTGACTCCAACCGGGAAACTCACTCCCCGTGATCAGGAAGCAATTTCAGGAGAAAACGAATACAACCAATGCCAGCCGCCAACTCCGGATTACGCGGAGCAGGTTTTTTATCACAAGCTGAAAGCCGATCAAAATGGTGAAACCTGTGTTGCCCTGATCAATCAAAAGCTTGAAATTGGCGCTGCAATTCACTTCAATAAAAATCAGCTTTTCAATTTTACCCAATGGAAGCAAATGGGCGAAGGCGATTATGTGATGGGCTTGGAACCCTGCAATTGCTACGTGGGTGGCCGGAAAGATGCAACAGAGAACGGAACGCTCGAATACCTTGAACCCGGAGAAATCCGCAATTTCGACCTGACCATTGAGTTGGTTAATGGAGCAGTTGAAATTGATCAATTGATTCAGAAAATAAACAATCTGAATTAGGATGAAATTGAAAATCCTGAAAGATTAAAAGAACAATTTTAAACAGATCATTGAATATGAAAACATTCACCTGCCTGTTGTTTTTAATTCTTCAAAGTATTTCAGTTGTGGCTCAGCAAAGCGTTACTTCAGTTTTTATTTCAGGAACAGAAGGGCATCAGATCTACCGGATACCTGCGATTATCCAGGCACCCAATAGCGATCTTTTGGCTTTTGCCGAAGGAAGGGTCAATGGAGCCGACGATTTTGGTGACATCAATATTGTTTTGAAACGAAGCCAGGACCTCGGAAAAACCTGGAGCAGTTTAAGCACTCTGGTCGATTATAAAAACCTACAAGCGGGAAATCCGGCACCAGTAGTCGATTTGCTTGACACAAATTATCCGAATGGAAGAATTTTCCTTTTCTACAATACCGGCAACAATCATGAATCAGAGATTCGAAAAGGAAATGGAATCCGTGAAGTTTGGTACAAGACTTCGGTCGACAACGGGAAAACCTGGTCGGAACCGGTCAATATTACACTTCAGGTACATAAGCCCAAACAACCAAAAGTAAATCCGGAATATTCGTTCAGCGAAGACTGGAGGCATTATGCCAATACTCCCGGCCATGCTTTGCAGCTGAGAGGCAAACCTTACCAGGGCCGAATCTATATTCCGGCTTGCCATTCTGAAGGAAATGAAAAAAAATCCAATGAAGATTATTTTGCACATGGATTTTACACCGATGATCATGGAAAATCATTTCATTTGAGCGAAAATGTGAGCCTCGCCGGAAGCAATGAATGCAGTGCAGCAGAACTATCGAATGGCGGACTGATGCTCAATATCCGTAATCAAAAAGGCGATGTCAGGGCTCGGATCGTTGCCCTTAGCAAAAATGGAGGCGAAAACTGGGACAGCATATCTTTCGATAAACAACTTCCCGATCCGGTTTGCGAGGGATCAATCCTCAACATCGGCAAAAAGAAAGGAAAAATGATCCTGGCTTTCTGCAATACAGCCGATACCACCGAACGAAATAACCTTACGCTCCGGATTAGTAAAGACGAAGGTGTTTCATGGCCGCTCACTTTTGTTCTGGATAAAAACCCGTCCAACAAAGCATTTGACTTCAGTGCCTATTCCGATCTGGTCAAAACCGGTAAACACAAAATCGGCATCCTGTACGAAAAGGATGATTATTCGCGGATTGTATTCCGGTCAATTCAATGGAAATAACAATAAGCTCAAAACCTAACAACGACTAAAACAATGCATATGAACAAGTTAAAACTCACCATTCTGATTCTAATGGTCTTAATCAATTTGATCGTACGGGCGCAAAATCCGGAGAAATTGCGCCGTGCCGATTGTTTTTTCGGAGTCCATTTCGATTTGCATGCCAGTGAAGACATTACCGATGCCGGCCGAACTTTAACTCCGGAAATGGTGGACACTTTTCTGACCAAAGTCCGCCCTGATTTCATCCAGATTGATTGCAAAGGACACCCCGGAATTTCGAGTTATCCAACCAAAGCAGGTTATCACGTAAAAGGGTTCCAGAAAGATCCGTTGAAACTCTGGAGAGAAGTGACCGAAAAGAATAAGGTTGCTTTGTTCATGCACTATTCCGGAGTAATGGATGCCAAGGCAGCTACCGCACACCCCGATTGGGCGCTGATAAAATCCAATGGTGATGTCAGCAAAGAAAAAATATCCTTTTTCAGTCCGTATCTCGATCAGATTCTGATTCCGCAGCTCAAGGAATTAAGCGGTGAATATCATGTGGATGGAGCCTGGATTGACGGTGATTGTTGGGCTGTTGAACCGGATTACAGCAAAGCGGTCCTAAACGACTGGAAAAACAAAACCGGAATTTCAGAAGTTCCCAGAAAAAAAGACGATCCGAATTATCCAAAATATCTGGAATACACCCGAGGACTTTTTCGGGAATACATGAAAAAATATGTGGATGCCATTCATACCTACGACCCCAAATTTCAGATCACCAGCAACTGGTCCTATTCATCGCTGATGCCAGAAAAGGTCGAAAACAATGTTGATTTTTTATCGGGCGATGTAACTCCACAAAATGGTGTATTTCGCTCAGCATTTGAAGCCCGCTGCATGGCTCCGCAAGGCAAACCCTGGGATTTGATGGCCTGGGGATTTTCATGGAACGGCGATAAAATGCCGATGAGCAACAAATCAGTCGTTCAATTGGAGCAGGAAGCAGCAGAAATCATTGCCATGGGAGGTGGTGTTCAGTTCTATTTTCAGCAAAACCGCGACTTATCTCTCAAACCATGGCTGGCCACGACCTTGTCTGAGCTGGGAACTTTCTGCCGCGAACGACAGGCATTCTGCCACAAAGCCAAGGCTATACCGCAAGTTGCATTACTCTTCCCCACCCTTTCCTACCAACGCAATTCGAAATCAGTATTTTCGGGTTCTCCGGAAAAGATTCAGGCCACGCTTTATGCTTTGCTCGATAACCAGTACCCGGTTGAAGTATTGATGGAACATAGCCTGAGAGGAAAGACCAGTCAATATCCGATGATTGTCATTCCGGAATGCGATTATATTGATCCGGCTTTGCTTAAAGAGCTTCATGAATACGTCGGAAACGGTGGAAACCTTTTGATTATAGGCACCGAAACCAGTGGCCTTTTTGCTGAGGATTTGGGAATTGATTTATCACAGATAAAGACAATATCATTTTCCCCGAATTTTACTGGTGAAACAGGTACAAAATCTACCTTAACCATAGAAGAAAGACCAACATTTATTTCAGCAGCCAATCGATTAGGTTCAGTTCTTTCTCCAGCTGAATCTGTAGAATTATTACCAGACAGTAAAGTCATTTCCAACTTTTACGATGTTTGTGATTACTCTTACAAGAGCAAGAACATTTCCGCATCTGTTCGGAAGGTCGGAAAAGGAGAAATTGCAGGCATCTATTTCAATGCAGGGACCGCATATGCGAAGTATAAAACTTTTGTGATCCGCGATTTTATTGCTGAAACCATTGACCAGCTGGCTCCGGAAAAAATGATAGAAGTTACCGGTTCGCATCTGGTACATGTTGCCATAAACAATCTGAAAGGTAAAACCTACGTCAATCTGATTAATGTTGCAGGTGAAAGCACCAACCAATCGGCCATTGGTTACGATCAGGTTCCGGCGCTGACCGATCTGATGGTCAGTTTGAAAACAGCCTCAAAACCAGCAAAGATTA
>CAIPKZ010000232.1 GCA_903865775.1 uncultured Prolixibacteraceae bacterium
TACCAATCCGCAATGGCTTACTGAAGAGTATGCATTAATGAATTTTAGGTCGGTTTGCCAAATGGCGCTGAAAGCTCCGTAAACCACACTAATCGTTGTCAGGATAATGAAAATCCAGGCCATTTCTTGTGCAGCTTGCGGCATCAGAAACATGGCAACGCGGAAACATCCGTATCCTCCCAGTTTCATCAATACTCCGGCATGAAGCATTGAAACTGCGGTTGGCGCCGAAGCGTGACCATCAGGTGACCAGGTATGGAAAGGAAACAAAGCTCCAAGTATTCCAAACCCAACAAAAGCGAAAGGAAAGAAGAAGCGTTGTGCCGCAACCGGAATATTTATTTTGGAGATTTCAAGAATATTAAAAGTAAGTGGGCCTCCATCGGGTGCCGAATTGTAATAAAGACCTAAAATACCAACCATAATCAAAGCAGAACCTGCCATCAACATCAAAGTCAGTTTCATGGCCGATTTTTCTTTCGGTCCTGTTCCCCAAAGTCCAATAAGCAGATACATCGGGATCAGTGCCAATTCGTAAAAGAGGAACATGGTAAACAGGTCGAGTGAAATAAAGAACCCGTAAACTGCAGTAACAAGCAATATGAGTGATACAAAAAACTCCTTTGTCAGGTATTGAAGTTCCCAGGAAGCAAAAATACCTGCAAAAATCACAATTGAAGTCAAACCAATCATGGCTACCGCAATCCCATCGACCCCGAAAGCAAAATGAATGTTCAGGCTAGGATACCACATGAAGTCAGACATAAATAGCATTTCGTGCATCATCCCGGTTTTTCGTGCAGCTAGGTATGCCAGCACCAGATAAACGGTTGCTATAAGTTCTATACCCATTCCGATTGCCGAAGCGAGCCGGGCACCTTTATAATCCTTGGTAAGAAGGACTGCGATCATGGTGAGAACCGGGATTAAGACCAATAAAGTTAGAATATTCATATTTTGATATATTTTTTAATCCTTTTCTTAACTTTTTGCGGAGGTAACCTCCATTTCGTCCGAAGGAATATGCGAGTTTTATTTAACGTGTTCCCGCGGACGATTTTTTTCTTTCTTCATTTTTCCCGGGGTTAAAACCCCGAGCTACAATTATTTCGCTCCTATGGAGCTTTTACTATGGCGAAGCAGTACCCAAAACCTTCCCCCTTCGGGGGAATTAGAAGGGGGCTTCCTTCTACGTCAACAAATAGATCATCGAAAGCGCTAATGCCAACGTGCCGGCAACGAACATAAATGCATAATGCTGCAATTGTCCGGATTGCATCCCCTTGATCTGAAACGATATTTTTTCGGTTGTCAAACCGATTCCAACCATAAACGCATCGATGATGTGACGGTCGAACCAGGCAATTGGACGTGATATATAGTTGAAGATGATCTTCCGGGTGACAAACAAATAAATTTCGTCGAAATAGAATTTGTTATAAGTTGCGGTATATAAAATACCCCAGCTCTTGGCCAATTTCGCCGGAACTTCGCTTTCCTTTTTATAAAGAATCCAGGCCATTGCAATACCAAATAAACCGATCAGTACTGATGGAACGGCTACCATATAGTTCATTTCAGTAACGAATCCTATTTTATCAGAAGTAACTAAATGATGAAATGGAATATATCCGGCAAAAACAGAAGCGACTGCCAAAAACATCAATGGAATAGTCATTACCAGTGGACTTTCGTGTGGAGTGTGGTGATAATGTCTGTCTTTGCCCCAGAATACGCAGAAATATAACCTGAACATATAGAAAGCGGTTAAACCGGCAACAATAAACTCAACAGCAAACAAAAGCTTGTTGTGGTGTAAAGCTGCTACCAAAATTTCGTCTTTACTGAAAAATCCAGAAAGGAATGGAACCCCGGAAATAGTCAAACAGGCAATCAGGAAGGTAATATGTGTAATTGGCAAATATTTGCGCAAGCCACCCATGTCGTACATGTTGTTTGAATGAACGGCATGAATGATTGAACCGGCACCAAGGAATAGCAAAGCTTTGAACATGGCGTGGGTAAACAGGTGGAACATGGAGGCCATGTAACCTAAACCTTCTTCGCCACCATATCCTGAAACACCTAATGCAAGCATCATATAACCCAATTGAGACAAAGTTGAGAATGCCAGAACACGTTTAATATCGTATTGTGTGATTGCAATTACTGCTGCAAAAAGCGAGGTGAATCCACCGACATAGCCAATGATTTCCTGCGCAGCAGGAGCCTGAAAATGGATAACCGGAAACATACGGGCAACAAGGAATACACCGGCAACAACCATGGTTGCAGCGTGGATCAATGCCGAAACCGGAGTTGGACCTTCCATGGCATCAGGTAACCAAATGTGTAACGGGAACATGGCTGATTTACCGGCACCACCAATAAAAATCAGGGTCATGGCCCATGTCATGGCCGAAATACCCATGAAACTCATTGAGGCAGCGCTTCCGAAGATGGCTGTTCCGGGTTCAGTCAATTTGCCGAAATCAAAAGTTCCGGTAACAAACGAAAGTATCAGAATACCGATCAGGAAACCTAAATCGGCAAAACGGGTCACAATAAATGCTTTTTTCGAAGCTGCAACTGCCGATGGTTTTTGGTAGTAGAATCCAATCAAAAGGAATGAGCTGACACCTACCAATTCCCAGAAAATGTACATCTGGAAAATGTTGGTGGCGATAACCAAACCCAACATTGAAAAGGTAAACAGCGATAAAAATGCGTAGAAACGGGCGAACCCGCCTTCACCTTTCATATAGCCCAAACTGTACAGATGCACCATAAACGAAATGGTGGTAATTACAACCAGCATCATTACCGAAATCGGGTCAAGTAAGATCCCCATTTTGATAATCAGCGTATCGGTAAATTGCAACCATTTCATTTCGAATGGAATGATTGTCAGATAACCTTCAGCATGGTGACCGCCGAAGAAATAGCTGGCGGCAGTAATCAGTGAAAGGGCCCACGAAGTTCCCATTCCGATTGTTCCCAATAATCCGGAGACGATTGGTTTCCATTTCATTCCGAGTAGTCCGGTAACCAAAAACATTACCAGTGGAATCAGTATAATGAATACAGTATATGTATATCCTGTCATTGCTCTTAAATTTTAGAATTTCATTTCATTTACATTTTCAACTTCAATATTCTTCATGTTTCTGTAAATATTGATGATCAGCGCAATGGCAACTGATGCTTCGGCTGCTGCAATACCAACAATGAACAGTGAAAAGAAATGTCCCTGCAATTGATCGGGATACAGGTAGCGGTTGAAAACCACGAAATTGATATTAACCGAATTCAGGATGAGCTCAATGGCCATCAACATCGTAATCAGATTGCGGCGAATAATGAAACCGCAAACTCCGATGAAAAACATAATCGTGCTAACGATTAAAAAGTGTTCGAGAGGAATTCCCTGAATCATATCTCTGAGTTTTTATTTTTTTCCTTTTTAGCAACCACAATTGCTGCGATCATTGCTGCCAGTAGCAATATACTGATGAGTTCGAATGGTAAAACGTATCCGTTTTTTCCGGTGCTTAGCAGTTGGTTACCGATTTCAGTCATGTCAACCGGAAGTTCAGTGGTCGTTCCGGCCTGAAAAGGGTGGGTGAGGAGTGTTGCAATAACCATCACACTGCCAATAACTGCCGCACTGATTCCCATAATGAGTTTGGTCATGTCGGGCTTTTCAAACAGGTGCGAGATATGATGGGTTAACAGAATACTGAAAATGATCAGAACCACAATACCTCCCGCATACAAGGTGAGTTGAACGGCAGCCATAAACTGGTATTTCAGCATGAAATACAAACCAGCGGTTGCCAAAAGAACGCACAACAGATAAACAGCCGCTCTCAGTATCCTACGCGTGGTAATTGTCAAAAGTGAACAAATCAGGATAATACCTGAAAACATATAAAACATGAATACATTCATTACTTAGCCTCCTTTCTGAGTTTTGATCCGGGCAGGTTCAAAACTTTGGTGAGTTTACTCCGGTCGAATACCGCATGTTCGAATTCCTGGCCGAAAGCCAGCGCATCCGATGGACAGGTTTTTACACACAAGCCACAAAAAGTACACATCGAAAGATGGTAAATGTGCTTGTCGATTACCCGTTCCAGTTTGCCTTCAGCATTAGCCACACGATCTGATAAAATCTCGATGGAACCGTTTGGACAGTTCATCTCGCAAATTCCGCAACCGGTGCAGGCATGCAGGTTATTGGCATCGTGAGGCATGATAATTTCGCCTTTAAACCGGTCTTCCATTTTCAGGGTCGCACGGTTTTCAGGATATTGCTGGGTTACAATGGCCCCCGGACTGAAAAAGTATTTCCCGGTGACGCGCATTCCTGCCCATAACGAAGAAAGTCCTTTAAAGATGTCGGTAAAATATTCTACTATACTATTCATCCTTGTTTATATTAAAAATGCCAGCCCATCAGTACGATGAAAGCAATGACTACAATGTTGAGCAAACTGATTGGCAACAGGTATTTCCATTCGAGAGTCAGCAATTGGTCGATACGCAGACGTGGAAATGTCCATTTAAACCACATGATGATCAGAATGAGAAAGAATGTTTTTGAAAAGAACCAAACCACCGAAGGAATGTAATCCATGATAAGGTTGAATCCTTCCCAGTTTCCGACATGAAATGGCATCCATCCTCCAAGGAAAACAGTTGCTCCCAGAGCGGCAACGATAAACATATTCATGTATTCGGCCAGGAAGAAAAAGGCAAATTTGATTCCTGAATATTCGGTATGGAAACCGGCTGTCAGTTCCGATTCGGCTTCGGCTAAATCGAAAGGACCACGGTTAATTTCTGCAGTACTGGCAATCAGAAAAATAATGAAAGAAATGAAGGCCGGAATGTGACCTTTAAAAATCCACCATCCGTTGGCCTGACTTTCAATAATGGTTGAAAGCTGCATGCTTCCTGTAAAAACAACTATTGCCAGCAATGACAGTCCGACTGAAAGTTCGTAGCTCACGATTTGTGCACCGCTTCGCATGGCACCAATCAGTGAATATTTGCTGTTGCTCGACCATCCGGCCAGTAAAATTCCTACCACGCTCAGCGACGAAACAGCCATCACGTAAAATACGCCGATGTTGAAATCGATTGCCTGAAGTCCTTTGGCATAAGGCAAAGCAGCCATGGCAAGGAAAGAGCAGATAATTACAATAAAAGGTGCCAGGTTGAAAAGCAGTGCATCGGATTTGCGGATTGGAATCAACTCTTTCAGCAAAAGCTTAATCAAGTCGGCAATGGTTTGCAAAAGTCCCCATTTTCCAACGCGGTTTGGTCCAACGCGGTTCTGCATGATGGCGCATACTTTACGTTCGAGGTAAACCAGGAACAGCCCGATCAGTGCATACATCAGCAGGAAAACCAATCCGACCAGAACCATTTCAGAAAAAATGACCCATCCTGACGACATCAGACCTGATAACCAGGAATGAATGGAGCCGGTAAGTGACGAAAAATCGTAGATGTTTGATGACATATTTGTGTTCATTTATCGGTCAATATCAGGGATTACAAGATCAAGCGAACCGCTGATGGCGATCAGGTCGGCAATTTTATAGCCGGAAGCAATTTCGTTCATTACAAACAGGTTGCTAAAGTTCGGCGTCCGGAATTTCATACGGTAAGGCGATTTATTTCCATCGCTAACCACGTAAACAGCCAGTTCGCCACGGGCAGTTTCCACCCTCCGGAAATATTCACCGGCCGGAAGTTTAATGATCGGTTTCATTTTGGCGGTAAAATCACCTTCAGGAATATTGTCAACCAACTGTTCCAGAATGCTCAGTGATTCCCACATTTCGGCCATTCTGACTTTATAGCGGGCAAAAACGTCGCATCCGGTTTCGAGAATTTCGTTGAACTGAACTTTATCGTATGCACCGTATGGTGCAATTTTGCGGACGTCGCACGAGAAATTGGAACCACGACCCGAAGGACCGGTAACACCGAATCCGATGGCAGTTTCGCGGCTCATCATGCCAATGCCTTTGGCACGGTTCTGAAAAATCACATTGCCGGTCAGCAACTGATCGTATTCAGGAAGTTTTGTCCGGAAGTATTTGATGAAATCCTTGATTCGTTTTTGGAAGTTTGGATGCACGTCGTGCATTAAACCACCTGGCATTACAAAGCTGTGAAGCAATCTCGAGCCAAACGATTCTTCAAAAATATCGAGGATGTGTTCGCGATCGCGGAGTCCGTAGAAAAAGGAGGTCAATGCACCGAGATCCATTCCGAAAGCACACCACCACAATTGATGCGATGCCAGACGGTTCAATTCGTCCAAAATGGTGCGGATGTATTTGACACGTTCCGGAACTTCAACCTGCAAAGCATCTTCAACGATCATGCAAACAGCCTCGTTGTTCATGTGAGCTGACAGGTAATCCATCCGGTCGGTCAGGTGAATCAACTGCTGGTAAGTATTGGCTTCGCACATTTTTTCGATTCCGCGGTGGATGTAACCAACATGCGGAGTCAGGTACTTTACCGTTTCACCTTTCAAACAAACTTCCAGCCTTAATACACCGTGGGTTGACGGGTGCTGAGGGCCCATATTGATAATATAGTCCTCATTCTCCCCAACAATCACATCTTTTATAATTTCTTCACTCATTACTTGAGTTTTAGCGTTCAATGATATTTATTTCGTCGCGGAAATCCTTGCGCAGCGGGTATCCATAGTTGTCTTCCAGAAAAAGACGTTTCAAGTTTGGGTGGTTGTTAAACCGGATTCCAAACAGGTCGAATATTTCGCGTTCAAGGTATTCAGCAGTTGGGTACAATGCTACTAAACTATCAATAGCAGGATTTTCGCGGTCGGTCAAAACAACTTTTACAACCACTAAATACCTGAAATTAGTAGATTCCAGATGACAGACAACAGTCATGTTGGTTTGAAAATCAACAGCAGTCTGGCTAATTAAATAGTTAAAGGATAGTTTCGGATCCGATTTCAGTTTTTCAACCAAGGTGAAGTAATTTTCTGCCGGCACGATAAATTCAGGCAATTGAGTTCCTTCAGGGACCACCACTTCAGGAACAAGTGCCCTGATTATTTCTGATAATTCTTCTTTATTCAGCATAGAATTTGGAAATTACAGCAATCTGTCGACCTGACTCGCCGGGTTAGTAAATGATTCGCCCTTGATTTTCCGCTGAAGCTGCATCACTCCGTAAAGCAAGGCTTCGGGGCGTGGCGGACATCCGGGAATATAAACATCAACCGGAATGACATGATCGACACCGCGTACAACCGAATAGGAATTGTAAAAGAACGGTCCTCCTGAAACTGCACAGGCACCCATGGCAATCACATATTTTGGATCGGGCATCTGGTCATATAAACGTTTCAGCACCGGAACCATTTTATGAACGATAGTTCCTGCAACGACAATTACATCGGCCTGACGTGGCGATGCGCGGTAAACTTCAATCCCAAAACGGGCAAAGTCGTGGCGCGATGCTCCGGCAGCCATCATCTCGATTCCGCAACAGCTGGTTGCAAAAGTAAGTGGCCAAACCGAGTTCGACCGTCCCCAGTTCAGAAGATCGTCAATACTGGTCAGGAAGAAATTATGCCCCGACGTTTTTAAGAGTTCCAGAGAATCACTGTCTCCGAAATCTTCGTCTTTCATTGATTTGATTAAACCCATTTCAAAGCTCCTTTTTTCCATGCATACAGCAGTCCAAGACCAAGTATGAAAAAGAAAATTATGATTTCGATAAATGCCCTCATCCCGATTGATTTCATCACCACTCCCCAGGGGAACAGAAATACGGTTTCAACATCGAAAATCAGGTAAATAATAGCAAAAAGATAGTAGCCCACATTAAACTGAATCCAGGCTGGCCCTTCGGTTGGAATACCGCATTCATAAGGTTCCGATTTGGCCGGATTAAATGAATTTGGTGCAACAAGGGTTGAAAAAATAATTGCTCCACCCACAAGGATCAGCGCAACAATAAAAAATAGAATTAATGATTCACTTTCCATACCTTATAATATATGTGAAGTTTCTTAAATTTAAAGACCGTGCAAAAGTAGTTTTTTCAAACGACCGCCAAACATTTTTTAGAAAAAAATGTATTGACATTTAGCAACTCTAAAGCTTATCCGAACCAAATTTAATCAGACTCCGAGGTCTGATATTCGAACAATTAGAGTCTCTTTTCGGACCTGAACCCTAAACTAATAATTGCGAATCGCTGAATGCTATTAAGTTAGAAGAATCAAATCATGTGACATTTTAGAAATAACTCAGCTCCTCTCATGGTGACGCTAAACTTTAGGTAATTGAAAATGTAAAATGTCGAATTTCTATTTTTAATACATTGGTGTCCGGTTAAAATTTATCCTTCAGTCGGAAACCCTTGTGTGGTTTAACCTCTACGAGGTAGATTGCGATTGTGGCTTGATTTTTCTACAATACTTTATCTCCTACGGAGAATTTTCCGCGTAGCGCCTGCCTGCTGCAGGCAGGGATAAACTTTGTTTTTCCTCAGTTATTAATGACAAATTACATGATAATGCTTTGTAAATAAGGTAATAAGGTTGTTTTTTTTAGTGAACAAATCTCAAGTAAGGTTAAAAAGTACATGATGGGATTTTTAAACCTTTTTTTTGAATCAAACCTTAGTGGAAATTAGGTGCACAAGTCCATGTACCCTTATTAACTTGTTGTATTTCAATCGTTAACTGTTTGATTTAATATCGAATTCAGGTTACTTGGGGATGATTGAACAGTTTTTTTTCTGATGAGGTGCTGAAAAATTGAAAAACCCTCTGAAAGTCTTGCTGTCAGAGGGTTTTATGTTTCCTAATAGAGCCCCATGGCGGACTCGAACCGCCGACCTGCTCATTACGAATGAGCTGCTCTACCAACTGAGCTAAAGAGGCAAATATTTGAGTCTAAATATAAAAAGAAAAACCATCTCCGTAGAGATGGTTTTAAATATTCAGGATTTATTATTCGATTATCGATGGAATCTGGTTGATGTTGTATTTTCCTTCTTCCAATTTTCTTCGTACTTCCGAAAAAGCCTTAATCGTGTATTCAACATCTTCCAAAGTATGTATGGCTGTCGGGATCAGGCGCAACATGATCAGTCCTTTCGGAATAACCGGGTATGCCACCACCGAGCAGAATACATTAAAGTTTTCGCGCAGGTCCATTACCACGCTGGTTGCTTCGCCCACGCCTCCATTAAAATAAACCGGAGTTACGCAGGAGTTTGTAGCTCCCAGATCAAATCCTTCCGCTTTCAGTCCGCCCTGAAGTGCATCAACGATGAACCAAAGTTTTTCGCGGAGTTCAGGTCTGGTGCGCAATAATTCAAGTCGTTTCAAAGCACCTATTACCATAGGCATTGGTAACGATTTGGCAAATGTTTGCGAACGCATGTTGTATCGTAAATAGTTGCAGATATCTTCGTCGCAGGCAATAAATGCACCGATTCCGGCCATTGATTTGGCAAAGGTTCCGAATAAAAGATCGACCTTGTCAGAAACTCCGAAATGTTCGGCTGTGCCGGCTCCGGTAGCCCCCATGGTTCCAAAACCATGCGCATCGTCAACCAGTAAGCGGAAGTCGAATTCATCTTTAAAACGGGCCACTTCATCCAGTTTACCCAGATCGCCCGACATTCCAAATACACCTTCAGTAATAACTATAATACCACCACCTTGTTTTTCGGCCAGACGGGTTGCTTTTTGCAGCATGTTCCGAAGGCTGTCCATATTGTTGTGTGCATAAACAAATCGTTTACCCATGTGCAGTCGAACCCCGTCGAGGATACAGGCGTGAGCTTCGGAATCGTATACAACCACATCGTTCCGTCCGCAAACGGCATCAATGACCGAAACCATGCCCTGATAACCGAAATTCAGCAAAAAAGCATCCTGTTTTCCAACAAATTCGGCCAGGTTTTGCTCAAGTTCTTCATGTTTGCTGGTTTGTCCCGACATCATGCGGGCACCCATGGGGTAGGCCATTCCAAAGTCGGCAGCCGCTTTTGCATCAGCTTCCCTGACTTCAGGATGATTGGCTAAACCAATGTAATTGTTGAGACTCCAAACCAAAACTTCCTTACCTCTGAATTTCATTTTGGTACCGATTTCACCTTCCAGTTTTGGGAAAGCAAAGTATCCATGAGCCTGTTTCATGTATTTCCCCAGGCTACCCATATTGTTCCTCAGTTTTTCGAAAATATCCACGTTCGTTCGGTTTTTATAATTACGTCGCAAAAGTAATTTATTTTAATAAGTCTGCAAATTTGTTAATTAAACCTAAAGCGGATTGTTTTCTGGTTAAAACATTCTATTTTTCGCACCTCAAAATTGGATAAAAATGTATCTTTGCGCCATGTTAATGAAAATGAGAAATTTCACGGCTTCAGCCGTTGTCTTAATTCTGTTGTTTAGTTCGTGTAGCGATTACACAAAAATTGTGAAAAGCACTGACTATGAGTTTAAGTACAAAAAGGCAATTGAATATTACGAAGGAGGAGAATTTGTTCGTTCTGCCACACTTTTAAAAGACCTTATTAATATTGTCAGAGGTACCAGTCGTGCCGACAAGGTTTATTATTACTATGCCAAGAGTGAGTTTGGTATTAAGGATAATATGATGGCCGGGCATTATTTCAAGTCTTTGATCAAAGAGTTTCCAAGGAGCGAATTTGCTGAGGAATCGCAGTTTATGGTTGGTTATTGCTTCTATCTGGATTCACCGGGGCCACGTCTCGATCAGGAAGTTTCCCAGAATGCGATCGATGCTTTGCAGTTGTTCATTAATCTTTACCCCAAATCGACCCGTATTGATGAAGCAAACCGGCTGATTATAGAATTACGCGATAAATTGGTTTACAAATCCTATTTAAGTGGAAAACTTTATTTTGATATGAGCATTTATAAGGCCGCAGTAGTTGCCTTATCTTCATCTCTTAAAGATTTTCCTGACACTAAATACCGCGAGGAATTGATGTATATGCTTTTAAAATCAAGGTATTTACTTGCTATTAAAAGTGTTGAAGAAAAAAAACGTGAGCGTTTGAGTTCTACATTGGATGAATATTTTACCTTTGTCGACGAATTTCCGGAGAGTAAGCACCGGAAAGAGGCCGAAAGGTATTACGGAACAACTGCAAAGTTGTTAAATTACAAACCAGGATCTAATTTATAGCATATATGGATTTCAAGAAAACAAAAGCAGAAACTACTACCATTTCAAGGGATTTAAGAGAGTTGGAAAGCCGTACAGGAAACGTTTATGAAACGGTAATGATATTGGCTAAACGATCAAATCAGATTGCTTCTGAGATGAAAGAAGAACTTAGTCAGAAATTGCAGGAGTTTGCCTCCTATACCGATAATCTGGAAGAAGTATTTGAAAATCGCGAGCAGATCGAGATTTCAAAATATTACGAACGTCTTCCGAAACCTACACTGATTGCTTACGAAGAATTTGTAAATGATCAGATTTATCACCGTAATCCTGCAAAGGAAAACCGTAACAAAGAATTGTAATACAAGCCTTTATGAGGCTCTCAGGAAAACATATTATCTTAGGGGTAACAGGAAGTATAGCTGCCTACAAGGCAGCTATACTTTTAAGATGCCTTGTGAAAGAAGGAGCTGAGGTTCAGGTGGTCATGACCCCTGCCGCCAAAGAGTTTATTACTGCGGTGACCATGTCGGCACTTTCTGGTAAACCGGTTGCTTCCGGGTTCTTTTCGGTAAACGATGGTTCCTGGTATTCTCATGTCGATATGGGGCAATGGGCCGATCTCATGTTAATTGCACCCGCAACTGCATCCACCCTTGGCAAAATGGCTCA
>CAIPKZ010000233.1 GCA_903865775.1 uncultured Prolixibacteraceae bacterium
CCATATAAAATTGTGCCTGCCTCTCCTTTCAATATAGAAATAGAAGCAATACTATCAGTAGGAAATTTATCTGGAGATTGCATGTCAGAGATAACTCCATCAATAACTAATAATGAATTTTTTCCATAACCTTCAGTCAAGAAATTTACTTTCATATCTGGTGCGAATCCTTTAAACTGGACAGGAATGGGCTCTGAAATTGATTTATTCTCCTTAGTATTGCCCTTTTTACTGGTAATTAACACCACTCCATTTTTGCCTTTATCGCCATATAAAATTGTGCCTGCCTCTCCTTTCAATATAGAAATAGAAGCAATACTATCAGTGGGAAATTTATCTGGAGATTGCATGTTAGAGATAACTCCATCAATAACTAATAATGGTTTTATTCCAAACCCTTCAATCATTGAATTTGCCTGATCAGTTGAATTGGAGGAATTTCCCGTAATTGTAAAAGGTATTGGTTCTGATGCAGGTTTAACATCTTTTGCATTGTCCATTTTCGTCCAAATCTCAACCACACCGCTACTCCCCTTTTGCCCGTATTTGCTAATGGCCTTTTCGCCTTTCAATACATTAATTGACTCAATGTTTTCAGGTGGAATATTATTAACATCCTGACTTTTAACAACAAAACCGTCTTTAACAATCAATGGTTGGCTAACGGAACCATCTGAATTGCCGAATTTCAATGGAGAATTGGTTTGTATTTTGAAGTTTTGAGATGCTAATGATTTTTCATTAGCATCTTTGGATACCTCCTTTTCCTTTGTAATTAATACTTTCCCGTTTTTCCCGTCAACAATATAATAGTTCTGTCCTTCCTTAGTTGTAACTTCGATCACACCATTTTTGCCTTTTTCACCGTATCTTTTAGTTGCCGTTTCACCCGTAATCAGTTTGATTAATTTAAAGGTTTCGGGATCCAATTTATCCACGATTTGGCTTTCGGTAAATATTCCGTCTAATGATATTGGCCTTGATACTGAAGTGGTGGTTTGCCGGTTTTGGGTTGCGGAATCTGGCCGATAGTCTTTTGGCTCTATTGGATATCCTATCTTGACATCAATTATGTCATTATTCGAACTTGGTTCTACCTTCTTCATTGTAATTTTCACTACTCCGTTTTTTCCTTTTTCACCATATAATCTGGTTACTGATTCATCCTTTAATACAGAAACCGATTCGATTTTATCCGGATTGATCTGATCCATTTCTGACTTGGTTATTTCTTTTCCATCAACCATGATTAGAGCATTAGATTTATTTAGATCTATCTGCACTTTATTTGCAGTCGTTGAAGTTTGTTTGCCAAATTCAACTAAAATGGTGCTCGGTTTCATCTGAATTATCATTTCCTTTTCGAAATCAGGTATTACTTTCTGTGTTTCAAACCCGACATATGAAATCACAATCGGAGAATCATCAGTCATGATCAATTTGAAATCACCATTATCATCCGTTACTGTTCCGATTGTTTTTCCTAAAACAACAATATTGGCACCTTTCAGCGGTTTCCTGTCTTCAGCAATAACTTTTCCTTTAACAGCTTTTTGAAAATAAACTCCGAAACTACCATCGGAGTTTGCTCTAAAAGTTGGATAATTGGTCTCTGTTAATTCACCGGAAGTAAAACTGCAACTCCCTTCATCCGAACGTTTTACGGTTGCTGATATCTGTTTTAGGTTTCCAGCTTTTGTAAAATCCAGTGAGGTGTAATCAATCTTCATTCCAATCTTGGCTAATTCTGTTTTAACCGTTTCCAAATCGCTTTTTTGTAATTGAGTGGTGAAAGGGATGTCGATCTTGTCCTTTGTGATAGTACACAATGGCTTTTGTTGACTTTGATTTTCTGGTCCACCAATAAATTGGTATTCCGGAGCAGCAAAGGCATAGAAAACTACCGCTATCAATGGGATTACCACTAAAAGCTTTAGTTTTCGAATGGGTGAACTTATGGTTTGTTTCATCATGTTAAATCGTTTTTTGTTGAGTGAATAATTGAACGAATTGGCCAGTGAAATCACCGGCCCGCCAAACATCTGGTTCAGCAATGCTGCACGGTAAATAGCCGGATTGGAGCTGCGCTGCAGCGCCCGCTCGTCAGCCAGGTATTCGTGGTTTTGCCTGATCAGATGGCCATAAAGCCAGCATACCGGGTTAAACCATTGCATCGTGCGAAGGATTTCAAAAAGCAGCAAGTCGATCCAATGCTGTTGCCTGATGTGCTCCAGTTCGTGGTTCACAATTTCGTTCGTTTCGGTTTCGTCGATTGAAGGATTGACAAATACGAACGAGAAGAATGAAAACGAAGCCGGGTAAGCGTCAGTCCGGATCAATTTGGCTGAACTATACAATTGTGTTTCTGATTTTCGGATAATCCGGAAAACCGGAAGTGTTTGCCGTAGAATCCGAAATGTCAGGTAAAGAATACCCGTCAGATAAGCCAGCAGCAACAAGTTTTGAGGATTGAATGATTTTTCCGGAATGATAATTCCCTGAACTTGAAGTTCGGAAATTTCAACAGAAGGAACAAGCGGTAATAAAACCGTATAATGCCAGGTGAAAAGCGGAAAGATCATGGAGAACAGGATTCCTGAAACCAGGTAAATCCGGTTCAGGGTAAAAAACCGTTCGTTGCTCAGAAACAGCGCATAAACCAAAGCAAAACCTGTCAGCCAAACTGACGATTTAATCAGATAAGTTCCAAATGCTTCCATGGGTTTTGGTTTTAGTCTTTCGACAGTTCTTTCCGGGTTTCTTCCATCAATTGTTCCAAATCCTGAATAGTCAGGTCTTTTTCGCGGGCAAAGAACGAAGCCATTGCCGGAAACGAGTTGTTGAAGTAGCTTTTCATCAATCCGAAAAGCTGCGTTTTCGAATATTCCTCCTTCGTTACCAAAGGATAATAAACATGCACGTTTCCGTAGGTTTTATGCGATACAAATTCCTTCTTTTCCAAAATACGCAGTACGGTAGAAACCGTGTTGCGCACGGGTTTTGGCTCGTCGAAGCGGTCGCGGATATCTTTAACCAATCCTTCGCCCATTTCCCATAAATGTTGCATTACCTGTTCTTCAGCTTTTGTCAGTTGCATACTTGTACATTTTAAATTGTCAATCCTTCACGACAAATATATGACTATAAAATTAGTCAACCAAATAATTTTAGTTAAAATTGACTAAATACATAGTCGAAGTTAGAAATGGGAAAAAGTCATTAAGAAAAAGGATGCAGGAAAGTGGAAAACGGGAAGCGCGCAAGCTCCAGAGGAGCGATATATTTGTAGAAATAAAAGAAGTGAGGCAGCAATCGTCCGCGGGTAAAGCTAAACAAGGCACAAAACTCATTTCGGACGAAATAGAATGGCTGTCAGCATACAGTGAATCCAGCCTCAAAAGTTAAATTGCTAAAAATGAGGCTGTCTAAAAAGTCAAAATGCTTGCGAATCGAGTCATCCCGAATTCATTTCGGGATCTGATATACAATGTATTGGGATCCTGAAACAAGTTCAGGATGACGGGATCATAACTTTTAAGACATACTCATTTTCATTTTTTCGGATTATTAAAATTCCGAAGTAAAATGAAACTTAATTTCCTTGAATTCACTCTGTGCCATATCCAGAATAAACTGTGAATCGGCCATAAACACATCGCGGCCTCGTTTATCGGTTGCCATTTTCTGATGTTTGCGGTTTTTGAATTCGACGAGTGCTTTGGGATTGTCGCTCTGGATCCAACAGGCTTTGTACATGCTCATTGGCTCGAACCGGCATTTGGCATTGTATTCGTGTTCCAACCGGTATTGAATCACTTCAAACTGAAGCTGACCAACTGTTCCAATGATACGACGGCCGTTAAACTGACTGGTGAACAACTGGGCAACACCTTCGTCCATCAATTGGTCGACTCCTTTATTCAGCTGCTTGGTTTTCATTGGGTCGGCATTCTCAACGAATTTAAACAATTCAGGAGAGAAGCTTGGCAAACCTTTGAAGTGAATATCCTCACCTTCAGTAATGGTATCACCGATAATAAATGAACCATTGTCGGGGAAACCAACGATATCTCCCGGATAAGCTTCTTCGATAATCTCTTTCTGAGATGCCATAAATGCTGTAGGACTCGACACACGGAATGTCTTGCCAGAGCGGATCAGCTTATACATATTATTTCGCACGAATTTTCCGGAGCAAACTTTGACGAATGCAATGCGGCTGCGGTGATTCGGATCGATGTTGGCATGAATTTTAAATATAAAACCGCTGAATTTCTCATCTTCAGGATCGATTAACCGTTCTTCTGTTTGGACCGGACGCGGCCAGGGAGCGATTTTCACAAAGGCGTCCAGCAATTCCTGAATCCCAAAATTGTACAATGCACTTCCAAAAAAGACGGGTGCCAGGTTTCCGGCCAAATACTCGTCGTGATCGAAAGGCGGATAAACGCCATAAACCAGTTCCAGATCTTCCCGAAGTTTCCGGGCATCGTTTCCAATGTGTTTTTCGAGGTCCGGACTATCGAGGTCATCAAATGAGATACCGGGTTCAATTTCCTGAACACTTGGTTTAAACAAATCCAGACTTTTATCGAAAATGTTGTAAACACCTTTAAACTCCGGGCCATTGTTGATCGGCCAACTGAGTGGATTGAGGCTGATTTGCAGTTGCCGTTCAATATCATCAAGCAATTCAAACGTATCCTGAGTGGGGCGGTCGAGTTTGTTGATAAAAATGATGACCGGAGTTTTCCGCATCCGGCAAACATTCATTAATTTTTCAGTTTGTGGCTCTACCCCTTTTGCTGCGTCTATTACAATGATTACGCTGTCAACGGCAGTCAGTGTGCGGAAAGTATCTTCCTGGAAATCCTGGTGCCCGGGAGTATCCAGAATATTCACCTTGTAACCATCGTATTCGAAACCCATAACCGAAGTAGCCACCGATATACCGCGCTGACGTTCGATTTCCATAAAGTCGGAAGTGGCACCTTTCTTAATTTTATTGCTTTTTACAGCACCGGCAACGTGGATGGCACCCCCGAACAGCAAAAGCTTTTCGGTCAGGGTTGTTTTTCCCGCATCGGGGTGACTAACAATGGCAAAGGTTCTTCTACGGCGTATCTCGGTCTGATTACTCATCGAATCTATTTTTTTGAAGCTGCAAAAATAGAACAATATCTGACACGAATTGAAGTATCTTACGAATTCGGTAATTAGCAGATTAGACAATTTGAAAATCTGCCAATTTACACATCTTCAAATTGCCTAATTATACTTTTACTTTTGAGCTTTTACAGATGATTTAATTGCCTTCGAGATAGTTAGCCAGTATTTTCGGTGGAATTCACGGCTTTGATCTCCAATGATTTCATAATAAGACTGGGGTGTATCTTCCGGAGCAAATTTCAACTTTTTGCCTTCCTGATACAGCGTTGGCACTTCAGGATGAAACTGAACTGCAAACACGTTCGGATACAGTCGGTGCTGAATTCCTTCAATGACCTGGTCGTCCATTGAAGTCGCGGTAACAATCAAATCTTTTCCCAATTCATCAATAGCCTGATGGTGACTGCTCAAAACCAAGGGATTGAAATTTTTATCCGCTTTAACTTTATCTAGAAAATACGGATGCGCAGTATATTGAATGTGATGAAAACTAATTCCCATCAGCAAAGTATCCGAAGAAGTTTCCTGCCAGTAATTCCGGTGAAGCTGCTCTTTCTTAAGCTTCAAGGTTTCTTCGGCATTCATTTTATGATAGGTCTGGGCCGGAATATCCTGAGTCAAAGTGCCGCCTGTTGCCACATTCATACTTTGCAGACCAAGGCAAAAGCCGCTTACAAAATAGCTTGGCTTTTCCCTCAGAAATGCTGCAAACTGCTCATTTTGTTTGCCTCCCAGTAATTGGAACAGAAAACTGATTTCAAACTTATGCCGGTTGGGATCGGTCACTACAGCGTACTGGCTTTTTTCTTTATAGAGTTCCGGCTGAATATCCGGGCCACCAAAAAAGAAAACCCCTACGGAATGATCGAATAAGGTTTTAAATGTGATTGTCCAACTATTTTGCCTGAAAATAGTGTTTGTATCTTCAACTCCGACAACTTTCTGAAGATGAAAACGGTTCATTTCAGGCTTTTTGATCAGATCAATGGTTTCATTGTAATCGTAAGTTTCAGCCTCAGAATAAACACCTACAAAATCAACATCCGGAAGCGGAAGAATGTCGTTATTAAGCATAAAATCAATGGTTTCAATATTTTGAACTGTAGGATGAGCAAGCAAAATATAGGTTTTGCCAGGCTTAAATTCCGAATCCAAAAAATTCTGTGCGAAACCTGCATTCAGTAAAAACGCAAAAATTAATACCAAGGTGAGCTTTCCAATATTTTTCATTTCTGAAGTATTTATCACGTGAAATTACGGTTTTTACCTGAAGTACGGAAATACTTTAATGGATAGGTTTGAAATAATCTGGCTTCGAATCACAACGGGTATATAAAACGACAAAAGACCCGTTTGTCAGGTCTCTTGTCAAATATCTAAAATCTTATTTTTCTTTTATACAATCGGAAATATCTTGCTGTCGGCCAGATATTCCATAATGATCCGTGTATTTTGAGCCGAATTTTCAGGCTTCATAATCAGAGTTGGATTTTCAGGTTTCGAGTATTGAAGGTCTGCTCCGGGCAGATCCTGAATCAAACCTTGTTCGAATTTCTCGTACAATTCAGGTTTGTTTTTCTTGCAGAATTCCAGGCTGGCATCCATGTGGATGAGTTTAAACCTGTTCTCGCCTATGATCTGTATCAATTGTTTCCGGATATTTTCGTCAGGAGAAATAAACGAACAAATGGTAATAATTCCCTGATCGTTCAGAATTTTGCTGATATGAGCCACGCGACGAAGATGTTCGGTACGATCGGCCGGAGAAAAATCGAGTTCATTGGATAATCCTGAACGGATGGAACTTCCATCCAGTAACACGACCGTCGCCCCCTGATCAAACAATTCTTTTTCGAGTGTAAATGCGAGCTCGTTTTTACCTGAACCATGTAATCCGGTAATCCACAAGGTGGTACCTTTCTGGTTGTATCTCTTTTGAAGCTGAGCTTCCGAAATCAGACTTTCCCCATTGGTAATCCGTAGTTTATTGGCTTCGAGTGTTTTTTCGTCAACTATTCTCGAAGGAAGATCCTCTGCATTTAGTTTATCGATGATCATCCCCACGGCAACTGTATTATTGGTCATCGCGTCAATCAGGATAAACGAGCCGGTACTGCGGTTCTTTTTATACGGATCGAAGAAAATAGCTTTGCTGGTAGTCAGCACTACCCTACCGATTTCATTCAGCTCAAAATGATTGACTGACGATTTTTGCAAGGAGTTGACATCAATTTTATACTGAATTTTATCAATCCTGACCCGTGTGGTATTGTTGGCATGCTTGATGAAAAACTGGACGTTTGGATCCATCGGCTTTTCGTCCATCCAAACCAGTGTCGCTTCGAAATGGCGTTCAATCCGTGGCAGATTATCCGGATAAACAATCATGTCGCCCCGCGAAATATCGATTTCATCTTCGAGCGTGATGGTAACGGATTGCGGCGGAAATGCTTCGTCCAGGTTTCCGTCGTAGGTAATGATCTCTTTTATTCTTGATTTCTTGCGCGAAGGTAAAACCATGATTTCTTCGCCTTTACGGATAATTCCTGAAGCAACACGGGCTGCAAATCCGCGAAAATCAAGGTCAGGACGAAGTACGTACTGAACCGGAAACCGCATGTCGTCGAAATTTCGGTCGCTGCTGATATGTACCGATTCCAAAAATTCGAGCATACTTTTGCCGTGATACCAAGTCATCAGGGTAGTCGGTTCAACTACATTTTCACCTTTCAGTGCAGCAATTGGGATGAAATTTACATCCG
>CAIPKZ010000234.1 GCA_903865775.1 uncultured Prolixibacteraceae bacterium
AACGATATTGCCGGAAATACAGGCCCTTCAACTCTGGAGATGATCATGGATAATTTGATTTCGATGGCCGAACTGGCAAAAGCCAATCAGATAAAAGTAGTCCTGAGTTCAGTGTTGCCTGTTTTTGATTATCCCTGGAAATCAGGACTTCAACCAGCCGAAAAGATAATTGCCCTGAATTTGATGATCAAAACCTATGCTGAGAAGAATGGCCTGGTTTATCTGGATTATTTTTCAGCCACGGTCGATGAACGAAAAGGACTTAAAAAAGAATTATCAGGAGATGGTGTTCACCCAAACTTAGCCGGATATAAAATCATGGAACCATTGGCCGAAGAAGCGATTCAGAAAGCACTGAGCAAAAAATAGATTGAAAGGGTATTTTTACAAGAACAAAAAATTCAGGGGCTGTCATAATAGGCAGCCTCTTTTCATTTTCACGAAAAAAAAAATATTTGAGTTCGATTAAAAAACAGGCCATTCTGAATACTTTTCGCCCGATTCTATTATCTTGTTTAGGCGCCAATGATTAATTGGCTGTCAAAAAAACAAAGAATCATGATTTCGGAAAGCAGCCTTGAGAAACTGAAAATTTTAGCCGGAGCGGCCAAATACGATGTATCGTGTGCATCGAGTGGAACCCAGCGAAGCAATACCAAAGGAGGAATCGGAAATGCTTCGGCATGGGGAATTTGCCACAGTTTTACCGAAGACGGGCGCTGTGTTTCACTCCTGAAAATCATGCTCAGCAATTACTGCATTTACGATTGTGCTTATTGCATAAATCGCAAAAGTAACGAGATTCCGCGCACCTCGTTCACTCCGGATGAAATTGCCAAGCTCACCATCGAGTTTTATCGCCGGAATTACATCGAAGGACTTTTCCTCAGTTCCGGTGTTTTGGTCAATCCCGATCACACGATGGAACGGATGGTTTCGGTGGCCAAATTATTGAGAACAGAACACCGCTACAACGGCTACATTCACCTGAAAGCCATTCCCGGAGCAAGCCCGCAACTGATTGCCGATGCAGGTCGCTGGGCCGATCGACTGAGCGTGAACATTGAAATCCCAACCGAAAATAACCTGAAACTATTGGCTCCCGACAAAGATTTCAAGAGTGTTTTGGAACCCATGAAAATCATTTCAGCGAACATTCTGGAATCGAAAGCAGAACGAAAAATTCACCGGAATGCACCGCTCTTCAGTCCTGCCGGACAAAGCACCCAACTGATTATCGGAGCCACCGACGATACTGATCACACCATCCTGAAACTATCGTCAGCGCTCTATTCCCGCCGGGATCTGAAACGTGTCTATTATTCAGGGTACATTCCGGTAAACAGTTACGACACCCGACTTCCGGCATTAATCGCTCCCCCACTTCGCCGCGAACACCGCTTGTATCAGGCCGACTGGCTGTTACGCTTTTATGGTTTCGGAAGTCAGGAGATTGTAAATGCCGAAAATCCAAACCTCGACCTGGAACTCGATCCAAAAGTCAGTTGGGCTTTGCGCAATCCGCACTTGTTTCCGATTGATATCAATAAGGCCGACCCGGCGATGCTGCTGCGTATTCCCGGAATCGGAACGCGTTCGGTTCCACTCATTTTGTTGGCACGTCAGCACCAGCGGTTGAATTCGACGCATCTAAAAAAATTGGGTGTGGTAATGAAACGGGCACGGTATTTTATCACCTGCAACGAACTCCGTTCGCAAAACATTCAGGAGTTGAAACCGGAACTGGTTCGCCAGCTTTTGCTCGAAAAGAAAGCGATTGGTAACGATGGAGCTGTTCAGCTCAAACTATTTCATCCGATGATGCCCGCACTGAGGTAGTGGAAAGTGATCCTTATTCAGTCGAAGTTGGCAGTTCAATCATAGTCATTGATGGTCAATTGTTTCACGTCATTCATAGTAAGTGCATGTTTTAGGATGAATGACTTAATGACTATCAATGACTACAAACTTTAAATCCCACACGTAATCCAATGAACGTTTTTTCATTCGACAATACTTTTGAAGGACTATTAACACTGATCTTTGAAAGCTACCGGCAAGGACGGTTTCCCGATGAAATCCTTTCCGGAGAAGGAAGCCAGTGCATTTTGTTCGGCTCGACGATAATCGTTGAGACCGATGACCGGAAAGCTGAACGGGTGTGGAAAGGAATCATTTCTCACTCTTCGGAAGAAAATGCACACCGCATTTACCGTGTTTTTCTGGCCGATATTCGGGATACGCCTTTGCTATTGGCGAAATTCATCTGTTTTACCATCGATTCTGTCAAAAACGAAGAAACGAATTTTGCTGAGCCGCTTGTACTCGAGGTTCACAAACTACATCAGAAGGTCTGCAAGGAAGCTCATCGGGTTCAGATGTTCGTAAGGTTTCAGAAAACGGTTGAAGCAAGTTATTACGCTTCGTTTGCCCCCATGTACGATGTTCTTCCGCTGTGTATCCCACATTTCCGCGACCGCTATGCCGACCAGTCCTGGATTATTTATGACCTGAAACGCAATTATGGATTTCTTTATGACTTAAAAAACGTTTCGCGGGTTGTGTTTGACGAGCTAAGAGTAAACACCCAAAACGGACAATTGCATTCTGCACTTCTTGCTGAAGACGAAATTCTGTTTCAGAAGTTGTGGAAACAATACTACCGGAGCATCTGCATTCAGGAGCGTAAAAACGACAAGGTACACCGTCAGTTGCTTCCCAAACGATTCTGGAAATATCTTCCGGAGAAAGGAATACTTTGAATCTTAACATTACAAACTGCTCATCGGTTATCCCTACAATTTCAACTCAAAATCATCAAGTTGAAGACTATTCGTTTGAATGCTTAATTCTGCTATCTTGCAACAGATTTGAACAGTGATTAATCATTCAGCTGATTGAGGATGACAACTAATTTTTTCAATCATATAGCTCAGGAATTTGACAGGCCGTTTCAAAACCCTGTATTGGTTTTTTCTGTCATTCTATTCATTATCCTGCTCTCACCAATCTTGCTGCGAAAACTCAAGGTTCCGGCAATTATCGGACTCATTATTTCAGGAGTAGTTGTTGGGCCTCACGGTATTAACTTGCTTGAGCAAAACTCGGCAGTTAAACTTTTCTCGACTATCGGTCTTTTGTACATCATGTTTATTGCCGGTCTGGAGCTCGATTTGCAGGAATTTCAGCGCAATAAAAACAAGAGTCTGATATTTGGATTCCTGACTTTTACCATCCCACTGGTATTCGGATTTCCGGTTTGCTATTATTTTCTTGGCTATGATTTTACTGCCAGTCTGCTCATTTCAAGCATGTTTTCGACACACACCATGGTTTCGTACCCCATTGTGAGCAAGTTTGGGATTTCAAAAAACGAAGCTGTTGCCATTACTGTCGGCGGCACAATTCTGACCGATACTGCGGTTTTGATCCTTTTGGCTGTTATTCTGAGTTCGGATAAAGGAGGCCTGGGATTTTCATTCTGGATTCAATTGATCGTGTCGCTGGCTGTATTTTCAGGAATTATGTTCTGGATCATTCCAAAAATCACGGCCTGGTTTTTCCAGAAACTTGAAAGTGAGAAAACCTCACACTTCATTTTCGTACTGTCGGTCTTGTTTTTCTCGGCGTTCCTTGCAGAACTCGCAGGAGTCGAGCCAATTATCGGAGCTTTTGTCGCAGGTCTCGCACTCAATAAACTTATCCCTTATTCCTCCACTTTAATGAACCGGATAGAATTTATCGGACAATCGATTTTTATCCCGTTTTTTCTGATTAGTGTGGGTATGCTGGTTGATATATCCGTCCTTCTGAATGGACCAACCGCTGTAATTATTGCGGTTACATTATCGGTAGTTGCATTGATAGGGAAATGGCTGGCCGCTTCGGCTACCAGTACAATTTTCAGATACACCTCCGATCAGCGAAACCTCATTTTCGGATTAAGCAGTTCGCACGCTGCAGCAACCCTGGCTGTAATTCTGGTAGGTTTCCAAACCAAAATAATCGACGAAAATGCATTAAACGGTACCATTTTACTGATCCTTGTAACTTGTCTGACTGCGACTTTGGTGACAGAGAACACCTCGCGGAAAATACTTTCAAATGAAAAAGATGAACCTGTCACTGGAGATCCTTCCCCTGAGGTTGAGCATATTATGATGCCCATTGCCAATTTGAACAACATGGAATTGTTGCTCGAATTTGCCCTTTATGTGAAAAATAAAAAATCAGGAAATCCGATTACCATTTTGTCGGTTGTTCCCAATAACGAGGAAGCTGAGAAGAATCTGGAACGGGCCAAAAAGAACCTTCAATCGCTGGTAAAAATGGCATTGGCAAACGACACAACAGTCAATCTCATTGCTACCATCGACCACAATATTGCAGGCGGGATAATCCGGACGTCGCGCGAAATTATGTCGGACACGATTATGATTGGATGGCCCCGGAAAACCGGACTGATTGAGCGGTTCATTGAAACAAAAACCGATTCGATTATTTCGCGGACAAGCAAAGCCGTATATATTTGCCATTTTGAAATTCCGCTGGTCAGTCACAAAAAAATTGTTTTGGTTTGTCCGCATTTGGGAGAGCTCGAACCCGGATTTGATATATGGCTTTCAAAAATATTAGTTCTTTCCAAAGAACTGAGCTTAAACATCCTATGCTATTGCAATGCCAAATCGAAGGAAGCGATTACCCATCATTTTAGCCAGCAAAAACTTAACGGTGGATTTGCTTTTTCTGATGATTATGATTTGCCAAATTTTAAGGTTCTTCAGAAGTATGTTTCGCCTGAAGATCTCCTGATTTACATCGCTGCGCGCCGCACTTCGGTTTCGTTTGATAATTGCATGGATAACATTCAGGAAAAGCTTGAAAAACAATTTGGCAGCCAAAGCAAGATCATTGTTTATCCGCGAACCTTCAACATCGACAGTAAATTCAGTGAATACGGCGATATCAACCCTGAACCGCTAAACCAGGGCTATGAAAAAGTTCAGAAACTGGGAAAGAATCTGGGAAATTTATTAAAGCGCAATCATCGCAATTCCAGAAACAAAAGTTAACTGACACTAAAAAATTTTATACACCCGCCACAGAACCTGCAAAATTTAAAGCACTGAGCACACCATTTTTGAAGCTGCGCCCGATTGGCAATTCTTTTCCCTGAATCTCAATGGTGTTGGCTGTAAAAGCTTCGATTTTACCGATGGAAACAATAAATGATTTGTGAATTCTCAGGAAGCTGTCCGTAGGTAATTTTTCCTCCATTTGCACCATGCTGGTTTTGGTTATGATCTTACGCTTCTCCGTATAGATTTGTACATACTCGCTCAGTCCTTCGATGTACCTGATTTCGGAAAGATGTATTTTGACGACTTTCTTGTTTTCCTTGATATAAATGAACGATTCATCCTTTAATCTGTCAGCAGCTGAATTTGTAATCAACTGAACTTCATCCTGGGTTATCTGGTAATATTTATTCACCGATTTCAGAAACCGTTCAAAAGTTATGGGTTTCAGCAGATAATCAACCACATCAAGTTCAAAACCTTCCAAAGCATATTCGCGGTATGCTGTGGTGATAATCACTTTAGGCGGATGTTTCAACGTTTTCAGAAAATCGATACCAGTGATTTGCGGCATCTGAATATCCATAAAAATCAGATCAACCTGCTTTTCGCGGAGCACATTGAGTGCCTTCATGGCATCGCCGCATTGATCTACAATTTCAAAATTTTCGAGTTTTTCAACATGAGCACGGATAAGTTCCCTGGCCAGAGGTTCATCATCAACAATTAAGCATCTTGTCTTCATAGCAAGTATTTTTCAGCGTTATTGATTTCCGTATAATTTGTCACAAACAGTAGAACTGGATTACATACTTTCTGCAATTTCTGCATTTCTAACTTTACTTCTCCATCTCCTCCTCATCCACCATCGATTTCACCAGATAAGACGAATTTAAAGGTTCCTTGGTTGCCCTTTCGATTAATTGCTCCCAAGGCAACCGATTTCCATACCGGTACAGATTATCGACCAGATACTTTCCAACTGCTTTATTTTCCTGATATTTTCCACCTGTTTTCTTTATGACGTTTGTTTCGACTGCATGTTGCAGCTGAGCCGCAAAAATATCAGCCAAAACAAAATTATGAACCGAACATGACAGGCTTGTCGAAAACTTGTTGGCTGTCCAGTAGCTTATACCTCTTTCCTCCGGATAGTTTTGTCCGAGATATTTCAGGTTCAGTTTGTGCCACAATAAGTCCAGATCCTGATCAGGATTGAGATAAATTTCACGTTCAAATTCAGATAATGCAAGCAGCTTTCGGCACCTGAACAACCGATCAACCTGATGCAGATGCTGGCAAACAAGCACAATCTGTTTTTGGTTTTTTTCATCAACAGGGAACTCATCTTTCAGCCAGTTGTAATCGGATGCCAGATTTTCGAAGTACCGTGCAACTCCTTCATAAATAGCTGCGATTGGCGTTTTTATCAGGTACGGAATGTCATTGGCTATGGATTTGTAATGCGATGCATGCCCTCCGAGATGCATCATCCGGTACATTCCGTCATAACTGTTCCGAATACCCGCAATCAACCGGATGTCGTTCCTGAAATCTACATTAATCATTGCGGTCAGCGATTCCTTTTCCGGACGGTATTTCAAATCGCTGTTATCGATCACATCCTGAATGGGAAGTCCGATTCCTTCAAAAAAAGTGGCTGTTTCCTGAATTGGATCAACTTTCGAAAACAGGGAATCCATTTTCAGGGTAAATTTCCGGGGCAAATAACTGGTTCGTTCGTCGTTGTAAAGCCAAGGCTGCAGATCGCTCACAGGAATTGCAAACCGTCGGGCCAGCATCTGATCAATCACTCTTTTCGCTTCAAAGTATGGATTTCGAGTTTTTAGTTCAATCTCATCCAACAACTTCTTTATCCGTTCAGGAGTCTGGTCCTTGCTTTCAAGTGCCAGACAGTAATAATCCGGATATCCAAAATTTACTGCAAATTCATTCCGGTCCTTCACCATTCGAACAATATCCGGAGCCAATAGACTACCCTGTTTCCTAACGGCATCAGATATGGCTTTTACCTGCAAGGCGTTTTGGGTATTTTTCCTGATGGAATCGGTCTGGGCAAATCCATATTTCTTTCCGTCAAGTTCAATTTTGAAGGATGAAAATGCCTGCCCCAATTTGATTTCATTCAGAATGATTTTCCGGTATTTTTCAGGTTCGATTTGTGGCCCCATGAATGCCTGATAAAGCACATTCAATTGCCTGCTTAAAAGTGAATCGGTAATCAATCCTGAAAACTTTAATTTTTTCAGAAGTTCAAAATCCTGCACATTGGAAAATACGTTCTGCGAAATGGAAGAAAACCGGTCGGGGGCGAACAAATTCGAAACATTCTGATTCGATTTATTGAAATCCAGTTCGATGTCGATCAATTTCTGGTAGTCTTTTTCATTTCCGGAAACGGTCGCATTCCAGGTAGCAACTGCACTTTCCAGGTAGAGATTCCTGATCAGTTCAACTTTTTGGTCGATGTAATGCTGCAGAATCTTTTCTGCCTGTTGTTTTTCGTTCAGGCAGGCAGGAAAAACCAAAATCAGTACTATAAGAATGAATAGATTACGCATTCGGGTCAGGTATTTGAGTATCGTTTTTCTGAATTTTCAGCCGGATAGAAAACAGGCCATTCTCCTTTTTGATTTCCAAGAGATGATTGTTTGGATAGATCAGTTCAAGGCGCCTTTTAACATTCGATAAACTTACTCCAAACTGGAATTCATTGCTGTTGTTGTTTGCCACAGGAACACTGTTGGACGCCCCGAACTCAAAACTGTTTTTATGAACCTTTACCGACAGCTTGATCCATGGACTTCCCGGATCAGGACTGCAACCGTGCTTGAAACAATTCTCAACAAATGTGTACAACAACATTGGTGGAATGAGACAATATGGATTATCAATTTCCTTCTCAAAAATGACAGAAAGACGCTCTGAATAGCGCAGTTCCTCAAGCTGAATAAAATCTTCAATCAGTTTAATTTCTTTTGAGACAGGCACTTCAACTGCATTGCATTCGTATAGGACGTAATGAAACAGATCGGACATCTTGGAAATAACAGCCGGAGTTTTATCACTTTTCTGTAGCGCAAGCACATACAGGTTATTGAACGTATTGAAAAGAAAATGAGGGTTCAGCTGAGCCTTAAGTAGCTGCAGTTCGGCTGCCAGTCGTTTGCGTTCGGCCTCGCTGGCAAGATTCTGAGTATTGATCCAGTTTTTGTAGTATTTAAACATCGCGAACAGAATGGCTGGAGACAAAATCCAGATCAGATTCAGGAAGAAAGTATCGAAACTAAACCAGATTTTTGGATGCAGAACTTCCGGAATAAACAGAGCAAAATATACATACCGTCCAATAAGTATCCGCAAAAAAGCTGAAACAACGGTTGACAAAACAAGTGTAAGGAAAAACAGCAAAAACCTCTGTTTTAGCAAAAACTCCGGAACAAGGTAATATACCACGCTGTATGTAAAAAGAATAAAAACCGGCAGATGAACCAGAAAATTCAGCAGGAAAAATGAATAAGGAAAATTTTGCTGGTAACTAAAAATGAATGATCCGGTCAGCACAAACAAAATCCAGAAAACCGTGTGGAGTACCGGACGTCTATTTAGAAACAGAAATATAGCTTTTATTGACATGGCTTATAGCTGGATTTCGATGTTCACTTTCACAAATTTAATTTCAAAATCTGACATAACCTTATGATTTTCAGCATAAAGTTAGATCATTTTACGTCTATTAAAGCAGATAATTACAGATGACATCTTCCAGTCAACGAATGGATTATTTATGCTTTCAAATGTCATTCAACCGGTGATGCCGGTTGTTGAGCCAGAGATACCGGCATTTGGGATAATGAACAAATCAATTGATAAAGCCAAAAACAAAAAAGTTTCCTCATCAAAATGATAAGGAAACTTTAAATTTTCAGGAAATGACTTCAACTGTTTAATTTTTGTCTGACCGATTGTCTGATTTCTTACCTGCCCAATCATAGTTCTGCCAGATGTTCATCCTGAATGAGTGATGGGAAGTAGCAGGCAATCAAGGCTAATAATTCTTCCTCAGTTTTTGGATATTGTGAAATAATACGCTGAGTATAGAAATCAGCATTATCCATCATTTGATTAATTACTTCCGGGGCTATCGTCTGATATTCAGCACTGATCCGTTTTACCCCAAAAACATGTTTCTTACAGACGTATTCAACCTCAAAATTATTGGTACGGACGATGAAATTCATGCATTTTTTGGTTTTTTTCACACCAATCAAAACCGGAGAATCGCTATTCGCATAATTTAATTCATAGGTTTTTAATGCTTCATTCCCGATTTTCATTGCATTATCCGAAGTCCGAATCGTATATTGACCAAGTTCGGTCAATGACTGTCCGCTAACAAGCGAAGTTCCACTACCTTTTGCTGTGGCAAAAAAACCAACCAGAAGCAAACTCATCGTTAAAATTCCAAATTTTGTTTTCATGTTTTTTGTTTTTGTTGTTAATGTTTCTTTTAGCTGAAGTAAATTTATTTCAAAACAAACGGCTAAAAATATTAAATCAACAAACGCAGGTTTAACAATCAGGAACGTTCAATTATTGAATACCAACGCCATTCACTTTTCAGAAAGAAAAAAAATAAAAATGCCTTTTCACAGACTTTTTCTGAAATGAAAAAAGCCTCCGAAGTCGGAAGCTTTATGGTTTTATACTAATTCCCTTTGCAGGGAAAATGACTGGTGATTGCCTAAAATCAAAATCTTTGGATTATCAGGCCGCTCTCATAGCGAAAGCATTGTTCAGAATATCAGGATAAATCTCACGGAAATTCTCAAAGCACCATTCTTTTAATGAGTCAATTTCTGATTCTCCAACCCAGCTGATGCACTTGGCAAGTTCCTTCCGGAATAATTCACGGCTAAAACTAACTTTCGGTAAAATATCTTTTGCGTATTCTAACATGATTGCTGTCTTTTTTGTGTTTCTACAATTGTTTCTTAAAAATAACGAATTTTCACCAGTCCGAAGTATGTCAAAAATCAGGATTAACAGAGTTTAACAGTACTATCCGGAACTGTTTCAAACAATCATCTGAAATACAACCGGATATCGATTCTACTCTTCAAACTGTTTCAAAACATCTTTGATGACATAATTATTCAACACAAAAAAACAGCTTTTAGATTACGATTCAGTAACAATTGAATTAATAAATTGAGACACTTTTTGCTCCAAAGGTTCAGTTCCTCCCAGTGCTTTTACAAATGCACTTCCTATAATTGCTCCGCTTGCATATTGACAGGCATTCCTGAAAGTTTCGGAATTCGATATGCCAAACCCTATCATTCGTGGATTCTTTAATTCCATCGAATTGACCCGTTCAAAATAATCCCGCTGGAAGTCGGTTACGCTCGATTTTGCTCCTGTAGTGGCATTGCTCGAAACCATGTAAATAAATCCTTCCGAAATTCCATCGATGGTTCTCATCCGATCATCCGAAGTCTGGGGTGTGATCAGGAAGATGTTGTGCAGATTGTTGTTTTCAAAAACAGACCGAAAATCTTCTTCATAAACCGATAATGGTAAGTCAGGAATAATCAGCCCGTCAATTCCGACTTCCCTGCATTTTTCACAAAAAGCTTCCACACCATATTGCAGCACCGGATTGATATAACCCATCAGAATCAGCGGAATGTCTGTCACTTGCCGGATATCCTTTAACTGGTCGAATAGTTTGCGAATACTCATTCCATTCTGCAATGCAATCAAACTACTGCGCTGAATAACCGGTCCGTCAGCAACCGGATCTGAAAATGGCATCCCAATCTCAATCAGGTCCACGCCGTTTTTTACCAGTTCCTGAATGATTGAAACGGTATCTTCCAAATCCGGGTATCCGGCCGTGAAATAGACTGAGAGTACTCGTTCTTTTTTCTCCTGAAAGAGTTTGTTTATTCTGTTTTTCATAGTTTTAGAAGCCCCCTAAATCCCCCGAAGGTGGACTTGGATGATGGCTTATTTTAAGGTTTAAGCCCCCTCTAAATCTCCCCCGAAGGGTGAGACTTGAGGCGGTACATATTCACGATATTTTATTTTTTTACAATAACTTCAGAACTCAGCTTTCACATCCCCCTCCTTCGGAGGGGTTAGGGGAGGCTTCTAATATCCAAAATGATTCAAATAGGTTTCCATGTCTTTGTCGCCCCTTCCGGAGAGATTAATGACTGAAACTTCTTCTGGTTTTAGCTGAAGCTTTTTTAGTGCCGCTAAAGCATGAGCAGACTCCAGCGCAGGAATAATTCCTTCCAGCCGGGTCAGTTCCAAAGCTGCATCCAGCACTTCGGCATCAGTTGCCCAAAGGTATCTGGCACGTTGGCTGGTAAATAAATTGGCATGCATCGGTCCAATTCCGGGATAATCCAATCCGGCAGAAATCGAATACGGCTCGGTAATCTGACCATCTTTGGTTTGCATCAAAATAGAACGTGAACTGTGTAAAACACCCGGAGTTCCGAGCGTCAAAGTGGCTGCCGTTTCGTGGGTTTCTATGCCTTTACCGGCAGCTTCGACACCAATCAGTTCAACATTTTCCTGATCCAAAAAGTGATAAAAAGCACCTGCGGCATTGCTTCCTCCGCCCACACAGGCAATCACCCGGGTGGGATTTTCGCGTCCGGTTTGCTCCTCCAGCTGCCAGCGGATTTCTTCTGAAATAACCGACTGAAACCGTGCTACCATATCAGGATATGGATGCGGACCGACAACCGATCCAATAATGTAGTGCGTATCCACCGGATTATTAATCCAGTCGCGCATAGCCTCGTTGGTGGCGTCTTTCAGTGTTTGGTTGCCGCTGATGGCCGGAATAACTTCGGCGCCCAACATCCGCATCTTTTTCACATTCGGTGCCTGCCGCTCCACATCAACTGCTCCCATGTAAACGATACATTCCAAACCCATGAGCGCACAAACTGTGGCAGTGGCCAATCCGTGCTGACCGGCCCCGGTTTCAGCAATTATACGGTGCTTGCCCAGCTTTTGCGCAACCAGAATTTGTCCGATCGTGTTGTTTATTTTGTGGGAACCGGTATGATTCAAATCTTCCCGCTTCAGGTAAATCTTGCTTTGATATTTCTCTGAAAGCCGTTTTGCAAAATACAAGGGAGATGGCCGACCCACGTAGTTTTTCAACAAACCAACAAATTCCTGTCTGAAATCATACGAGTTGATGATTTCGAGATAGTTATGCTGCAATTCTTCGATATTCGGTACCATCATTTCGGGGATGTATGCCCCGCCGAATTCGCCGTAATACCCTTTTTCGTTTACCTGATAACTCATATATTCTTTATTTACGATTTACTGATTTACAATTTACTAATGGGTTTCTTTTGTTTCTATTGTTAATGAAGAATATATTGCGTGCTCTATTAATCTTCGCTATTTTTCGATCTTCAGTCTATCTTCTGATTTCCTCAATAAACCCACTTACTTTCTCCACATCCTTCAGTGCCGGACTGATTTCAAATCCGCTGTTGATGTCGATTCCATGCCATCGGGGATGTTTAAAATTACGAAGGACTTCCAGATCGTCAGGTCCAATGCCGCCGCTAAGAAAGAACGGCACATCACCCCTGTAATTTTCGAGCAGTTCCCAGTTAAATTTCTGTCCGGTTCCGCCCGGTAACTGGCCTTTGGTATCGAACAGGAAATAATCGCAAACTCCGGAATATGCTTTCATCGCAGCAAAGTCAAACTGTTCATCAACCGAAAAGGCTTTGAAAACGACCATTCCGAAATTCTTAATCTGCTGACAATATTCCGGACTTTCATTTCCGTGTAGCTGAACAACGTCCAATTTCCAACTTGCAACAATTTCCATTACCTTTTCCGGAGTTTCATCCACAAAAACGCCTACTTTCTGTACCGATTCCGAAACAGCTGCAAGTATTTCCGGCGAAGGTTTGAAGCCAACAAACCGTTTGCTTTTCGGGTAGAAAATGAATCCCATAAAATCAGGCAAAGCAGCAACTATACCTGAAATGTTTTCAGGATCGCGCATTCCACAGACTTTTATTTTCAGTTTGTTCATAGTCTATTTTTATTCCAAGCGCGACTCCGAGTCGCACCCGGAATATGAGTGTTTCTATTTCAATTTCTCAATAAACTCAGCACAGGCTTTACCCGGATCATCGGTTTTCATGAACGATTCGCCGATCAGGAAACCTTTGAATCCAGCATCCCTAAGTTGTGCGATGCTTTCAGGATCAGAAATTCCGCTCTCGGAGATTTTCACAAACTGTTCCGGAATGAGCTTGCTCAACCGGACTGAAGTCTGAATATCAACTTCAAAAGTTTTCAGGTTGCGGTTGTTCACTCCAACCAAATCGACCTGGGGATTCAGCTTTTCCAGTTCTTCAGCACTGTGAACTTCCACCAAAACTTCTAAGCCAATTTCCTTGGCAGTTTGGGTCAGTTCGAGCAGCAAACTTTTGCTCAGACTTTCGGCAATCAGCAAAATCACATCGGCACCGTGTGCGCGGGCTTCGTAAATCTGATACGGATCAAGCATAAAATCTTTACGCAGAATTGGGGTATTTTTATTCGCCCAACGAGCCGATGCCAGATTTTCAAAAGAGCCGCCAAAAAACCTTTCATCAGTCAGAACCGACAAACCACTTGCCCCTCCAGAAACATAGGCAGCGGTTACTTCCGAAGCTTCGGCCTCAGCATTAATTACGCCTTTTGATGGCGATTGCGTTTTAAACTCAGCAATCACTCCACTCGCACCTTCGGCCAGCAATGCGGCTTTCAAAGAGTTCGTCTTCCGTTTAAAATAAGGCGATTCCTTCAATTGTTCCAACGAAACCTTGCTTTTTGCCTCAGCAATTTCGGTTCGTTTATTGTTGTTTATTTGATCAAGTATATTCATAAGAGCCTCCCCAACCCCACCGAAGGAGGGGCTTTTGGTACTACATTAATTTTGATTAATATTTCAAATTCATTTCTTCGACTTCAACGCCATTTTCACCCGCAATGCGATTCCGGCTCCCCTTCCCTTCGGGGAGGGGTTGGGGGTGAGGCTTCATTTATTCATTGTCATTAATTTTTTAAATGCAGACAGCGCCTTTCCTGATTCTAACGATTCCGAGGCTTCGGCAACACAATCGACCAGCGATTTCTCCGGATTAATACATTGAATTCCCAGTCCAGTATTGGCAACTACTACATTTTGCTGTGCTGTCGTCCCAGTTCCTTCCAATACACTTCTGAAAATTGCTGCAGCGGCTTCAACCGTTTCTCCGCCATAAAGTTCTTCGGGAGCAACTGGTGCAAAGCCAAAATCAGCCGGAGAGAGATTGTCTTCTGTCAGGTTCGAAACAAAACGGGCATCGCCGGTAAGCGAGATCTCGTCGTAACCATCCAGACTACTCACGATGATATAATTCTGTCCGCTTTCCCTGAAAACCTGATGATATAAATCCATGACATC
>CAIPKZ010000235.1 GCA_903865775.1 uncultured Prolixibacteraceae bacterium
ACATTAAAGTTGAAGGTAAATCCAATAAAGAAAGATTGGTTCCGGTTAGTGAAAAGGCCGTTGAAGAAATCAATAAGTATATGGATGTTTACCGGAAGACCTTGAAAATTTCGAAGGACAGCGAAGATGTTTTATTTCTGAACAGAAGAGGAAAAAAACTAAGTCGTGTGATGATTTTCACCATCATTAAAAATCTGGCTCTTAAAGCAGGTTTCGAAAAGAAGATCAGTCCGCATACTTTCCGTCATTCGTTTGCAACTCACTTAATAAATGGTGGGGCTGATTTACGTGCTGTACAGGAAATGCTTGGGCACGAATCAATTTTAACCACAGAAATTTATACTCATCTCGATCGGGATTATCTGAAATCTACATTGCAGCAATTTCATCCGAGATCGTAGTAGAAATTGTTCAATCATATTCGAAAGAATGTTAGGAAGTTAATAATTTCTTAACATTCTTTTTTTTTGTTATGTACTATTTAATTCTGAATTTCAGGTATTTAACGGTTCGGTTGCCTCTCGTCACTTTCCCTGATTTGAATTGACCTTAATTTAATATTTGCCAATCAACCGCGGTCTGAAAATAAACTATTTTTGGTGTCGAGAAAATTTTTATAATCTTGAACCTGTTAAAATATAAACACTTAGTATGAAGAACACAGATCTATTAAAGTATGGTATCGATACCAATGTAGAAGTAATACACAATCCATCTTACGAAGTCCTTTTTCAGGCTGAAGTTGATTCAGCAAATGAAGGTTTTGAAAAGGGTGTGTTAACAAATTCAGGAGCAGTATCAGTTGATACAGGTAAATTTACCGGCCGCTCACCTAAAGACAAATTTTTTGTAAAAGATGCCGTAACCGATGAGCATCTATGGTGGGATGGTTCTATCAACCGACCAACAACTCCAGAAGTATTCGATCATTGCAAAGATTTGGTGACAAAACAGCTTTCGACTGCCGAAAAATTGTATGTAGTTGATACTTTCTGTGGAACCAACGAAGATACACGTATGAAAGTTCGTTTCATCATGGAAGTTGCATGGCAGGCTCATTTTGTGACTAATATGTTTATTCGTCCATCACACTTCGAACTGGCTAAATACGGTGAACCTGATTTCGTATGTTTGAACGGTTCAAAAACAACCAACCCAAATTGGAAAGAGCAAGGTTTGAATTCTGAAGTTTTCACTCTGTTCAACCTGACTTCAAAAATGCAGGTTATTGGTGGTACCTGGTATGGTGGTGAAATGAAAAAAGGAATCTTTGCCTTGATGAACTACTATTTGCCGTTAAAAGGTATGGCTTCGATGCATTGTTCTGCCAATGTTGGTAAAGATGGTGACGTAGCTATCTTCTTCGGTTTGTCCGGAACTGGTAAAACGACTCTTTCTGCTGACCCAAAACGTTACCTGATTGGTGATGATGAGCACGGCTGGGACGACAACGGAGTATTCAACTACGAAGGTGGATGTTATGCAAAAGTGATTGACCTGAGCAAAGAAAACGAACCAGACATCTGGAGAGCTATCCGTCGTGACGCATTATTGGAAAACGTAACTGTAAAAGAAGATGGAACTCCTGATTATTCAGCAGCAGCTTCTAAAACAGAAAATACACGTGTTTCTTACCCAATCTATTTCATTAACAAAATCGTTTCTCCTTCAAGAGCTGGTCACGCAAGTAAAATTATTTATTTGTCGGCTGATGCATTTGGTGTATTGCCTCCGGTTTCTATTCTGGATGAAAATTCTGCTCAGTATCACTTCCTTTCAGGATTTACCTCCAAGCTGGCTGGTACCGAACGTGGTATTACCGAACCGGTTCCTTCATTCTCACCAGCATTTGGAGAAGCATTCCTTACGCTTCATCCAACAATGTATGCCAAAACTTTGGTAGGCAAAATGAAAGAGCATAATGCAAAAGCATATTTGGTTAACACTGGTTGGAACGGAACGGGTAAACGTATGTCGTTGAAAGATACCCGTGCAATTATCGATGCAATTATCGATGGTTCAATCGAAAAGGCTGAAACAATACATATTCCAATTATGAATCTGACTGCTCCGGTAGCTTTGAATAATGTTTCGGAAGGTCTTCTTGATCCGCGCGATACGTATGCAAATGCAAACGATTGGGCTGAAAAAGCTACTAAATTGGCTGGTATGTACATCAAAAATTTTGTACAGTACTGCGATAATGACGCTGCTAAAGCTTTAATTCCTTCAGGACCACAATTAGACTAATTTTGATTTTGGATAAATATATCAAAACCCTGAAGGTAACTTCGGGGTTTTTTTATGAAATTATTTCTGTCAAACTGGATTGAATATCCGGAAAGCTAAACTTAAATCCGGAATTTAATAAACGTTCAGGCACTACAATTGGTGACTGGAGCAAAAGCGATG
>CAIPKZ010000236.1 GCA_903865775.1 uncultured Prolixibacteraceae bacterium
GTTACAGTAAATACAAACTATTCTTTTACTTTGGTCGTGAATGATGGTACGGCCAGTTCAACCACCGATCAGATTACGGTTCAGGTTAAGCAAGTGAATAAAGCTCCGGTTGCCAGTGCCGGAACTGATCAGTCAATAAATGAAGGTGTTTTGGGGACTTTGGATGGTAGTGCATCTTCAGACCCGGATGGTAGCATAATCACTTATTTATGGACGGCTCCGGTTGGAATTACGCTAAGTTCAACAACCGCACTAAAACCAACTTTTACTGCTCCTGAAGTGCCGGTCAACACCAATTACATTTTTACCCTCGTTGTAAACGACGGGACTATCAGCTCTGCCACTGACCAGATCATTGTTCAGGTGAAGCAAGTAAATAAAGCTCCGTTAGCAAATGCCGGAAGTGATCAGTCGGTAAACGAAGGTGTTTTGGTAACTTTGGATGGAACTGCATCTTCTGATCCGGATGGAAGCACGATCTCTTATTTGTGGACAGTTCCGGCAGGGATCACGCTCAGTTCAAATGCCACTTCCAAACCAACTTTTACTGCTCCTGAAGTGGCGACAAACACGAACTATACTTTCACCTTGGTGGTGAACGATGGAACTTTAAGTTCGACTGCCGATCAGATTGTTGTTCAGGTAAAGCATGTGAATAAAGTTCCGGTAGCCAATGCCGGACTTGATCAGTCAGTTTCTCAGAAACAATACGTCATATTAAATGGCATTCTGTCTTCTGATGCTGATGGCACTCAATTAAGCTATCATTGGCTGGCACCTGCCGAAATTACATTAATCAATCCAAATACCGCAACTCCAAGTTTTGAGGCGCCTTCTGTACTTATTGATACGGACTTTTCATTCAAACTGAAAGTAAATGACGGGATCACTGATTCGCAGGAAGATGAGGTGATTATCCAGGTACTTTCCAATCAATTACCTGTAGCAAATGCTGGCATAAATCAATCATTTAACCAATCTGTTTTGGCCTCATTGGATGGATCAGCTTCATTTGATCTGAACAATAAAGGAATAACTTATTTATGGACAGCACCTGCGGGTATCGTGCTTAGTTCGAACATAGAAAGCAATCCAACATTCACGACTCCATCTGTAAGCACAAATACTCAATATACCTTTAAGCTGATTGTAAGTAATGGATTCTTTTTCAGCACACCTGATTTTGTAATTATAACAGTAAAAAATAAAAATAACATCCCAATTTCAAATGCAGGAACTGATCAAATCGTCGATGAAGGGAAACTCATCGTTCTTGATGGCTCCGGTTCTGCTGATCCGGATAATGATGCCTTGACTTATTTCTGGACTGCTCCGCGCGGAATCATTCTTGACTCACCGACACATGCAAAGCCTTCGTTTACTGCTCCCATGGTTGAATATGATGACGAATACAAATTTTCTTTAACCGTTTTTGATGGAACTGCTTACTCAGTGGCAGATGATGTAGTAATAAAAGTTAGGCAGGTCAATGCACCGCCAACCGCCAATTCTGGTCCTGATCAATCTTTGGATGAAGGCAGTCTGGTTGCACTTGACGGATCAACTTCCTCCGATAATGATGGCAATATAATAACATACCTATGGATTGCACCGCCGGAAATTATACTCAGTTCAACGACTGCTGAAAAGCCAAGCTTTATTGCTCCTGAAGTAAATGTCAATACAAATTATACTATCATGTTGGTTGTCAACGATGGGATTGTAAACTCAACAGCCGATCCGGTGATCATCCAGGTTAAGCAAGTAAATAAAGCACCTTTTTCAAATGCCGGATCCAATCAGACAATAAATGAAAACAGTCCATTTACATTGGATGGCTCATCATCTTCTGATCCGGATAATGATGTCCTAACGTATCAATGGACTGCCCCTGATGGCATTTTGCTTAGTTCTGCAACAGCTGCCAATCCAACATTCACCACTCCTGAAGTAGATTTTGATTCCTATTTTACTTTCTCGCTAGTGGTAAACGATGGACAAATAAATTCGCCTGTTGATAAGGTTATTTTCAAAGTCCTGCAAGTGAACAAACTTCCATTTGCCAATGCTGGTGCCGATCAAATACAAAAGAGACAAACCTTGGTTACTCTTGATGGATCGGGCTCATTTGATCCGGACTTCAATGCAATTACCTATCTGTGGACTGCCCCCGCAGGAATTACGCTTAGTTCAACTATTTCATCAAAACCTACCTTCACTGCCCCGGAAGTTGCTACAGATACCAATTATACATTTTCTTTGATTGTAAATGACGGTACTGCAAATTCAGCTGCTGACCAGATTGTTGTTGTGATTAAAGCAGACCATGCCCCATATGTTAAAAGCATTATTGAAGCAGTCTCGGTTGAAAAAAAGGCACCAGACCAGATCATTGATCTTTCGGCTTTTTTTGCTGATGATGATCAGGACGATGTATTATTTTACAGCGTTGAATCAAACTCAAATAGCACGTTCGTTCAAACACAAATAATCGGATCAAATTTGATATTGAGTTTTTCAACTGATAACACCGGATTCTCTGAAATCACAGTTACAGCAAGTTCAAACGGGAAAGCAGCCAATTCGACATTCCAGGTTGAAGTTAAGTTTCCAACCGGGATTGATTTAGAAAACGAGATCAATGAGGTTCAGCTCTATCCTAATCCCACCAAGGGTAATGTTCTGCTAAAATTCTCTGTACTTCCTGAAAATGGGACATGGATATCTGTTTTTGACAGTTTAGGAAAAATGATTACAAGATCGCCGGCTACCAGTAAAGAAGAATTTCTGAATCTGACTGGACATCGGCCAGGATTGTATTTGGTCAGAATTGGAGAGAAAACCCTCAAAACCTATAAACTGGTTTTAGAATGAATTTTCGCTCTTCTTCAGTCGCTTATTCAAAGAATTGTGTAAAAACATTCATCGGATATTCATTCCATGAATGTTTTTTGCATTGGGTAGGAAGGCCAGATTATTCCAATATAATTATGCTTCCCACTAACATCTTATTATCAAGATATTACATATTATTTCATCAAAAATAAAAATAAATTTTTTTTTTGACGCAACTTTTTGTAATTTTAATCAGGTTCTTGTTTTTTAGACAAATCATCCACCTGATGTCTTTAAAACCTTCTATAAATCAGTAGAAATAAAAAAGTGACTCCGACGAATTGAGTTGTTTCCGATAAGATGTATAGCGTCTTATAAATGGCCACCTGAATTCTATATCTGCTGATAATTATTGCATAACATCTGTTTTTTCTCTTGTGGAACGTATTTAAGGTGCGTTACGTTGGCATTGCCATAGTCTAAATTTGAATGACTTTAAGGAGCAATTTATGCTTAGAGCTGCTTTTGAAGCCAGCTTAAATTACAAGTAGAACTATTAACACCAAATCATAAATTAAATTTTACGAATATGAAAAAGTGTATCCTTTTAATCATTGGTGCATTCCTTTTCTCAATTGGGTCCTATGCACAAACCAGCCTTCCAAGTAACTATTTCACCGTAAACAGAACCTTAACTTTGGCTGACAGCCCGTATTTGATTACAGCGAATATGGATGTTAGTGCGGGAGTTACTGTTACTGTTGAGAAGGATGTTGTAATCCAATTTAATTCCGGAAGGTATTTGCAGGTCTTCGGAACGCTGAATGCCAAAGGTGCAAAATTTACTGCCAACGGCAGTACTGCCAAGGGTTTTTGGGACGGCATTTATGTTTCGTATGAAAATAATGCCAATATCGGTAATGTCTCCTTGGATAGTTGCACGGTTGAGTATGCCAGCAACATTTATACCAGAAAAGGACAACTCACCTTAAAAAAATGCACCATAGATAACTTCAGTGGGTATGGTGTTCAGGTCTATGCACAAGGAACATTAAATATCTCGGAAACTATTATAAAAAACTCAAATAGCAGTCCAATCTATTTAAATGGAGCTGGATTACTTAAAGGTACGAATAACAATCAACTAACTGGCAATGTCAATGATTATATCTATCTCAATTTCAATGAAATTCCCGGCACTTTTTATTTGCCAAATTTGGGTATTCCATATCGATGTGTTAATTGGCTTAGAGTTACCGATACAGGCAATCTAAACATTTCTCCAGGGGTTCAACTTAAACTTTCTAATGGCGATTTGACCGTAAATGGCAAGATTAAAGCCATCGGAACCAAGGAAAAGCCAATTGTATTTGATAAGTATGCAGGTGCCTCCTATTGGTATGGCATAAATATGAACGATAACTCAAATGATACTGCCTGTGTTTTTCAGTATTGTGTTTTTCAGAATGCCAATAACAATGATTATGAACCTTATGTAGCCGTAGAAATAAATACAGCTTCACCAACATTCGAAAACTGCAGATTTACCGGGAACTATCGGAATCTGGTTGTTACCGGAATAAGTAAACCAACTTTTACCAATTGTTATTTTGGAGCATCTACACTCTTAGGCAGCGAATGCTATAACATTGGGATGGATATGAATGCAAATCTGGATTTTACAACCGACTCAATCATATTCAATGCAAAAGAAATACGGGCCATCAAGATTCGGCCGGCTTCTGTAACAAGCAATGCACAGCTACATAAGATTACTTTTAAAAATCTGGAGAACATTACTTATTGTCTTTATGAAACCACTACGGTAGCTGAAACTGCCTCTTTGGTAATTGATCCGGGAGTTGTTATCAAATGCAGGCAATACAATGCATTGATTGTGGCAAATGGCACATTAACAGGAATCGGCACTGAACTTGAGTCCATTGTTTTTACCCACCTCGCTGATGATAATTTTGGAAATCCAAAAGACTCACAAAATGATGGAAATGTCGTTCCAGGCAACAGCAATTCAGGAAGAATTGGAATTTACGGTACAAACACTTCACAAATTAAAAACTGGAAGATCTATTATGGCGGCTACGATTCGAATAATTGGGCTGTATATGTTTCGAAGGGGAATATCGTAGAAAATTGTGAGATAAAGAATTCATACCGGGGGATCTATTTCTATGATAATGCACAGGTGCTAAATAATTCATTTTCGAATATCAACTATTTTCCTGTTGGCAGAAAAATTAATCAGGGGGATCCTAAACTATTGGGAAATACAATTTCAAATGCTGGTTATAAAGGAATCCTCCTCGGCGAATTTGGCACCGATTCTCCCACTCTTAAACCGATGAATTTTGCCGGGATCACCAATGTAGCTTACATTGTCGAAAACCAGTTAACAATTGCTGCCGGGAACGTAGTTACTATTGATCCGGGGGTAGTGATTAAATTTAGTCAAAGATATTCAGGACGTCTTATTGTTAATGGTGCAATAAAAGCAATCGGGAAAAAAGACAACAAAATAATTTTCACATGTATCTCAGATGACTCAGCTGCAGATGACACCAATAACGATGGAACCTCTGCGGTACCAGCAAACTACGATTGGCAAGGATTGGATTTCACCAATACAGCCAGTGATACTGAAAATATTCTTAAAAACTGCGAAATCAGGTACACCGGCTATCCCAATTATTGGGATGGAGCAATACGAATCACTGATTGCCGGGTGGTGATGGATTCAACCAAGGTGAATTTTACATACTCTCATGCATTGTGCATATTCGGTAATGCAAATCCGGAGATAACCAATTGTGAATTATATAATCTGGGCAATGCTCCTATCTATATGGATATGTTTTCAAATCCCACATTCGCCGGGAATAAGGTCGCCAATCTTCCGAGGATAGGCTTACGTATTCGTGGTGGATCGATTACTGGAACGGTCCCGGTCAGAAGTTTTGCCGGATATGATAACATTACATACATTATAGAAGAAACCATGACTGTTACCAACCCATTGGTAATCCCGGCCGGATTAACATTTAAGACCGGAAACTCGGGCGGAAGATGGAATATACAGGGAAAACTTGAGATACAGGGTACTGCTGAAAATCCGGTTGTTTTTACAACACAGGAAGATGATCTGTTCGGTAATCCGAAAGATTTGCAGCAAAATGGACAAGCCGGACTGAATAACTACGGAAGCTATTTTGTTTTCTACGACCAGTCAGATGATGCAAGTACGATTGATCATGCATTGTTCAGGTATTCAGCCTCCAATTCAGTACAAATGACCAACGCATCACCCAAAATACTAAACACAACATTCCAAAATTTACCATATCCCGGAATAGCTTTGGCTGGTTCAAGCACTCCATCCATCAATGGTTGCACCTTCAACAATGCAGTATTCCCATTCACGACTTCTTTGGTAACCTATCCTGCAGAAACTACCGGCAACACCATTTCCGGCACAACAGGAAGGGCAATCCGGGTTTCTGATGAAACACTGACACGGGATGTAACACTGGTTAAACGCGATTTTTCAGGAATAACAAATATTCCGTATGTGTTTCAGAACTACACCGTTGGTACTGGATCGAAACTTACTATTAGCCCGGGAGTTGTCAGTAAATTTATGCAAAACGGATATCTGCGCATCTATAACGGGTTATTGGCAATTGGAGGCAGTACAGTCGACAGCACGATTGTATTTACTGCCGACCGTGATGATTTTTATGGAGGTGATACTTATGGGGATGGGGATGCCAATCAACCAAATTCATATTACTGGAAAGGCATTTATTTCTACAATGAATCAATTGACGAAAATTGTATCCTCGAAAATTGCATTTTGAAAAATGCTTCAGATTATTATTACTATCCATATGAGCCTTATTATGATCCGTACCGATATGCTGCAGTTAATCTTGACAATGCTTCTCCAACCATTAAGAACTGTCTTTTTGAAAGTAATTACTATGGTATTCTTGCTCGAAATACTTCACTTCCTAAAATTACAAATTGCGACTTTGTTGGCACAGACCCCACTTATGGCTATGGAGTATGGAATCAAACTGCAACAAATACAGTAACTGCAACAGATTGCTGGTGGAATAGCAACACTGGGCCAAGGAATGCTTCGAATCCGGGAGGATTGGGAGAACGGGTATCTAATTACGTGGTTTTTAACCCTTGGGCTCAGCAATTATCAAAACCAGTTCTGGGCGATGTGAGTATGAACGGCGAAGTAAAACCATTCGATGCCTCGCTGGTTTTGCAGCACTCAGCCAATATCATCACATTAACGCCCAAGCAGGAAAGTGTTGCCGATGTCAGCGGAAATGGAGTCATCTCATCGTACGATGCTTCCCTGATTCTGCAATACAGTGTTGGGCTCATCAGCATGTTCGACCAATTGGGCACCAAGTCAGCCTCAATGAACGAACTGGCTTCCATTTCATTCCCTGACCGGATCAGCGAAACGGTCAAAAAGACTTTCGAAATTCCACTAACCGTTTCAACTGCACAAGGAATTAAAGCCCTGGACTTGAAATTCTCGATCAATACCAATCATGTCAAATTCCTTCGCATTAATAAAGAAAAATTAGCTGCTGGTGTCAATGCCGAAGCCGGATGCAACATGCAGAAAGGTGAAATTGCCATTTCGATGGCTTCTGCATACGATCTGCAAATGGTCAGTCAGCAGATTGTTCTCGAATTTGAATTTGTCGACTCGGGGATTACCGAATCAGAGTTTAACCTGACAACTGCCATGGCAAACGACGACTATATCACCGAGATACCTATTCCGGCAACCATCAGCAGCAAATCTGGAACTACCGGAATTGGCGCACTATCGATGTCGGAGCCGAAAATTTATACCGATCAGGATGGCATCCATACCAATTTTGAACTTGCTAAAAGCAATCAGAATTTGTCGTTTCAGGTGGTTGATTTAGTCGGCCGGATAGTTTACAAAACGACGGTTAAAAATCTCAGTTCCGGCAGGCAATATTTTGACCTGAACTATACTGACTTCGAGAATCACACGAAAGGTGTGTATATCCTGAATTTGCGTACTGAAGACTTCAGTTATTCCAAAAAGCTTCTGCTAAAGTAAGCTGTCATTTTAGATGAAACCGCATTCGTGCCAAAAAATGAAATTAAGAAAATCAAATACAGGCACTGGTGCATTACTGGAAAAAGGCCAGACACTAAAATAAAATTTATACAGATGGACAAACTGATCAGATATATAATTGCCTACTGCTTATGGACGTGGTGTTTTACACTACTTAGCCCAGGGGCAGCGCAGGCACAATCAACAGTGGCATTCAGCATTGAAGCAAAAACTGTTGTCGAAAAGGATACTTTCACAATAGCGCTTAAAGCCGCCGACTTGCTCACTGGGAAGAACATTTATGCTTTCCGTTTTGGATTGACATACAATGCCGACTATCTTGAATTTCTTGGCATTGATTCAGTCGGAACTGTTTTGAAAAACTGGGAAATTCCGACCTACAGCAACCGGAACAGGGGAACAATTACAATTGCCGGTGCAGGTTCTTCAGTTCTCTCCGGAAATGGTGATGTGTTTTACCTGAAGTTCAAAGCCCTGAGAGCTGGCGGAACCTATATTTCCAACATTTCAGGAGTTAGTTTACTGAACGAGGGGGCACCTGGAATGACACTCGGCAATGCATACATTCAGGCAAATTCAAAATCCTATCCTGATATTTATCCTGACAATGTACAATTGTTTGTGGGAGAAGAAACTCAAATGAATGTCAGTGGAGGAAAAGCGCCTTACATCTACACGACTGTTGATACTGCTGTCGCTGTGATTAGCAGCCTGACAAAAGTAAAAGCCAAAGGTCCCGGAATTACTAAAGTTTTTGTGACCGACAAGGATGGTGAAAAATCGTATATCACCGGGAATGTTGATGTCAGGGCAATTAAATTGAGCATCATGCGAAGTAATGCCTGGCCAAAAGATACGTTCTACCTGCCTGTAAAAATTGAAATCGCACCGGGAACAAAAGTCAGTTCAGGCTATTTTGAGATTTCGCATAATGGCAATGTTGAGGGAATTAAATCGAGTGCAAAGACCGGCGATTTTGACTTTTCTATTCAGAACAATGCA
>CAIPKZ010000237.1 GCA_903865775.1 uncultured Prolixibacteraceae bacterium
ACTTCTTCTGAAAGTTCCTTATTCCGAAGTATGGAATTCGAAAAACGTAAAATACCATGGACATAGAGCTCAAATAATTCCTGAAAAGCAATTTCATCCCCATTTTCACTTATCCGATGCAGTAGAATTCTTATGTCACGCTCATTTTTCAAAATGTACTTTTGGTTGATTCAACCAAAAGTACATAATAATTAGGATAAGCAAGTAATGAAAGAAGAAAAAAACGGATTCTATGAATTAAAACAATTTCATGAATAATTCAACATACTGGCCATTTCCATACCTTCCCCAATTGGAGTTATCCAATTTGCGAAACCCTGATTTTCAACAGTTACACTTTCGATTCGGAGATAATCCGGAATACGACCATTAATAAAGAAGTAGACTCAATTTATTTTTTCATCTCAATTTTTACCACAGTATCATATTCCACCGGTTTTTGGGGCGAACTTCCAATAGAAATAAACAGGTTGCCCGGCTCATTATTTCCCCACCATGCCTTTTGATACGACAATTCTCCGCCTGATTTCAATAGATATATGTTCTTAACCTGATCAAAGTCAACACCTTTGGCATTCAGTTGACCAAGGTTTGGATTCATCCAGTGTGCATAAATCATGTTTCCTTTTTGGGTATAACGTCCCCAATCGGGTTTTGGCAGGTTGGCAGCTCCGCAGCTATAAACACTCTCACCGTTGATGGTCATCCACTGACCAACTTCAGCCAGAATATCCACGCTTTCCTGAGGGATCATTCCACGGGCATTGGGACCGACATTCAGCAACAGGTTGCCATTTTTGCTCACACAATTCACCAGAGTTTGAACGATCAGTTCAGGAGATTTCCAGTCATGATCCTGTTCAGTATATCCCCAGCCACCATTGAGGGTCAGGCAGGTTTCCCAGGGAAGCGGATTGTTATATTTGTCAATCAGCGGTGCATCCGGAATTCCCTGTTCAGGACTTTCAAAATCACCAACTGTTTTCAACATTCGCTGTTTAGATGAGGTACCTTCATTAACGGTCAATCGGTTATCAAGAATAATGTCAGGCTGATTTTTGCGGATCATTGAAACCAGTTCTGTAGCTCCCCATTTTTCGCCGCTGTAGTCATCGAACGAATAATCGAACCACATGATGTCGAGTTTTCCGTAGTTTTTAACCAGTTCTTCAACCTGTCCGTGCATGTATTTCAGGTAATTGTCCCAGTTAAAATTACGTTTGCCATATTCTTTATCGTCGCGCTGCGGATGATTGCCCACATTCGGATAGTCAGGATGGTGCCAATCGATGAGCGAATAATACAAACCAACTTTCAATCCTTCGGCACGAAAAGCATCGAGAAACTCACGAACCAAATCTCGTCCGCCAAAATTTTTGCTGAGTTTATAATCGGTGAGTTTGCTATCGAACATGCAGAAACCATCGTGGTGTTTGGCCGTCAGAACTGCATATTTCATTCCCGCTGCTTTGGCCGTTTTGGCCCATGCTTTGGCATCAAAATCCTTCGGATTAAACTCATCCACGTATTTTTGATACGTTTCCGTAGTCAGGTGTTCGTTGGATTTAACCCATTCGCCACGAGCAGGAACAGCATAGGCACCGAAATGGATGAACATTCCAAACCGTGCCTCGCGCCACCATTTGGTACGTTCCATCACTTTCTGATAATTGACAGTGTATTCTTTGGAAGCGACGTCCTGAGCCGAAACCTGGCTAAAAGATAAAGTCAGACACATTAAGAAAAGCAGCATTGAATTTTTCATGATTTTTAAATTTCAGGTGAGCTATTTTAAATCGTATGGCGATTAGTATTGAATATTTCGACTTTTAATACCCAGGCATATTCACACGCACTATTTCCGGGATTGATGACTTAGTGCAAAGCAAATTTGATATTTTTTTTCATAACATATGCTATGAACGGTTTATTAATGCTTTTTCAATCCTGAAAGCTTCAGCAATCAGGTCCTGATCAGCGATTTCATCAAAACCACAAATGGTGGTCAATACTGAAGCCATTCCTTTTTTTGCGATTTTGCCAAATTCAATGTCATCAGGCAATTGATTGCCGGTTTCGTCGGTTGCCCTGAAATGACAGCCGTAAACCAATGTATTCAGGACTAAATCATATGGAAGTTTCAGCTCCCGGGCCAGGTGGATGGCACCGGCCAGGCGATCTTCGGCACTGAGTTTGCGAGGCAGGTCGCATCCCACCCTGAAAATTGTATCGCCTAAAGTACGATTTTGAAACCGCCGGAGCAAATCATCGATGTGGTCTGTGAGTTCTTCAGCCGTAAATTCACCGGGATATTTTTTCATCAGGATACTGGCTGCCTGCAACATGGTATTCCTGACGTTTTCCCTGAGTTGATTGTCGGCCAGCACTTCGTAAAGAAAAGTAGCCGAAGGACGAGCGAGGAAACCCAGATAAGCAGCTGTTGCATGTCCGAGGTTGTGTATAAATAACTTGCGGTCGACCCAGGCTTTCATGTTCACTTTAGGGGCAAGTCCTTCAATTTCAGGAATAGGATTTTTAAAGGCCAATTTATCCAGAACCAGTGTATTGTATGACTCAGCAAAGACCTGAAGTATATCTTCCTCCATGTCTTTTCTGAGCATAATCGGCACCATTTTCCCGATGCTGGTTTCAATCAGGCCCACACGGTCCTCCATCGGAAATCCTTCAGCTAAATAGTGTTTCATCTCCTGATTCATGAACTCAGCCGCATTCCGGAGATTTTCAGCGATAATAATATCGAGCGGAAAGGCATCTTGTGATTCGTATCTTTGAACCAATCCTTTGGCGATGAGCGGGATGATGGCTTTCAGTCCGTTTAATCCGACCGAAACGGCTACAATATGCGCCGATGCAATCTCTTCCTTAACTTTCTCGATGTCATCACCATATACTCCCCGAATATTTTCAATCGTGATGACTGATTCCGCTTCACCTTTGATCACCACCTTGTAGTTTCCCCGGCGATTCAACTCGTCAATCACCGGTTTGAAAACATCGATAAAAACAACTTCGTAACCGCCCCGGCTAAAAAGCTGTCCAATGAACGAACGTCCAATTTTGCCGGCGCCGAACAATACCAGTTTATCCCGATTTGATTTTGTCACAATCGTGAGATTTGATTTTTATAATCGTGCTCAAATTCCTGAACGATTTTGAATTTCTCGCCTTCTTCCTTTTCAAGAAAAGTGCCGCCAACATAGAAACAGGCAAATCCACCGGATGCCACGCCCCAGGAAATGGCTTCGTCGAGCTTCAGTTTATTGCCTGACTTTGCTTTTAATTGCCATGCCAGCGAAGCGATTATTCCACCGGCAAAATTATCGCCGCAACCCGTGGTATCACCTTTCGATGCCGGATTCCGGGCAATGTCGAGTGCCACTTTTTGTGAAACGGGCATTTTGATCAATTCTGTTTTTTCGAACAAATCGCCGTTTGAACAGGCATAAAGATCACGTGCGCCATTGGTAATGATGAAAGCGCCGATTTGCTGACTTTTAAAAAATGCAGCAGCCTGATCAATCGATTTCTGACCGCTTATTTTCAGCGATTCTTCACAATCCATAATCAGCAAGTCGATTAATCGGTAGTCTTCCGGAGTGTCAACCAGAGGCCAGGCATGGCCGGGATTCTTCTTTTCGTTGCGGAAGTCAAAAACGGTATTGACTACTGTCAGACAACCGTTTTGTTTAGCCCGTTTAAGCAGTGCCGTTAAGTTGTCATGAATTTGCGGAACAAGCGCAGTACCACCAAAGCAGACGATATCGGCACTGAAAAAATCTTCGCCCAAAAGATTCGGTGAATAATCCCAGGCCGCTCCGATGTTGTTGATGAAAGTCCGTTCACCCTGATGATTATCGTATGTGATATCCGAAAGCACATCGGTAAACGGTGTCTTTTTATCTGAGATTTTGTAGTAATGATCAATATTTAAAGGGGTTTTCCTGACCAGCTGATCAATCAGTTTAGCGGTGTCATCATCGCCTGTTCCACCGTAGAAATGGACTTCAAAGTCTTCTCTATTCAGTAATTGGGCGGTATTGATCAGCGATACCAATCCCGGACCACCAATGTTAAAAGCATCAGGCTCCCTGTTTCCTGTGATCTCGCTGAAGATTTCAGCGTATGGTTTTCCGGAGAATTTTTCAAGTTCTTCGGTGAAAACCAACCTTCCCGGAGCAAGACCGCCATCGCCTGTTTGGTTCGAAAGGTAATTCAGAAACTGAGGTGTGTCGAATTTCACGCCGGTGTATAAATAATCGGCCAGCGCACAGCCAGTTCCGGCAATGATTATTTTTTTGCTCATCGGTTAAAGGTATCGGTGATAGTCCGATGCAAGCAAATGCAAAGGTTCTTCGTCCTCCTCAATCACCGGAAACCTTCCGATAGATTCCTTGAAACGGTTGTCGTTCGTATCATCATTCACCGCGCTTACTTCTCCAACCAAGACTTTTCCTTTTCCGGCTTCACCGTAAAACCGGTGGTAGACTCCCTGTTCGAGACAAATACTTTCGCCAGGAGTTAGGATGATTGCATCGCCGGCCTGAAGATTATGAACGATTCCATCTGTTTTTACAATGAACGGCTGATCTGAAAAATTTTCATTTGCGTCTGAATTATACAATTCAATGACGAGGTTTCCGCCACCACGGTTGATAATGTCTTCCATTTTGGCCCAGTGAAAATGCATCGGAGTTTCCTGATTTTCTTCAACGATCATGATTTTTTCGGCATACGGCTTTTTATCCACCTTGTATTTACCGTTACGGATGGTAAATAAGAATAAACCGCGCTGGTAAAAATCACCGGAACCGAAATCGGTTATGTCCCAGCCCAGCATATTTTCAATAACTTCCGAAGCTACTCCTTTGTTTTTCTTCCAGTCAGAGACGCTCCAGTAGGCCCATGGAGGCAAAATGAACTGTTTTTCGGCCATGAATGATTTGGCATCGTTCAGGATCAGATTAATTTCGCTACGTTTCATATTCAAGAGTTTAAGATATTCTTTCGTTCCAGGTTAATTTCAATTTACCTCATTACTGAATTGAGCTTGCTACAAAGATTCAATTTTTCGTGGATTATTCTCATCGGATCGTGCAAAAAAGAAATCACAATCGTGAAACAAAGTTCGCTTTAAATGAAAAAAACAAAACGGGAAATTATCCGGTTTTGTTTTCTTTATGAGATAGACAAGTAAGTATCTATAACCTATAGAATCTTTCGGATTGGAATTTATCTCATCACTTCTTCAACCTCGTCAGGAGTAACCGGAATGCGGTTGCCAATGATTTCACATCCGGTTTCTGTAACCAGAATATCATCCTCCAGCCGGATTCCTCCAAAATCAAGATAACTCTCCAACCGATCGAAATTGATAAAACCGGCATTGATTTTTTCAGCTTTCCATTTCTCAATCAAGGCAGGAATAAAATAGATTCCTGGTTCATTGGTGATTACAAATCCAGGTTTCAGCCTTCGTCCCAAACGTAAATAAGCTGTTCCAAACTGATCGATCCGATGTATTTCATTGTCATACCCCACATGATTTTCGCCCAGATTTTCCATATCATGAACATCCAGTCCGAGCATATGACCCAAACCATGAGGCATAAACAAAGCGTGGGCGCCGTTTTTGACAGCTTCCTTTACATCACCTTTCATTAATCCAAGGGCTTTCAGGCCTGAGGCAATCACTTCTGCTACGGCCAGATGAACCGAGAGATAAGTTTCTCCGGGTTTAGTCAGTTCACGGCCACGATTATTTGCAGCCAATACAATCTCGTATATTTCGCGCTGTTTCGAAGTGAATTTCCCTCCAACAGGAATGGTACGAGTAAAATCAGAAGCATAATGAGACCTCACTTCAGCACCGGCATCAACAAGCAATAAACGCCCGTTCTGCAAGGTTTGTGAATGATCGTGGTTATGAAGGGTTTCCCCGTTTTGCGATAAAATTATTGGAAATGAAGTCATACCTCCTCCTGAAAGAGCAATTCCTTCGATGGTTCCGGCAATGGTTTGCTCCAAAACCCCGGCTTTGGCCATTTTCATGGCAGTTACATGCATTTGGTAGCCAACAGCACAGGCTTTTCGGATTTCCTCAATTTCCTGAATTTCTTTTACCGACCGCAAATCGACCAGGGCTTTAATGAGTTCGATTGAAGAATAATCTTTCAATTTTGAAACTGAAATACCCAGTAATTCCTGAAGTTGCAATTTGCCTTCAGCACGATATGGAGAAAGAAAATGAATTTTCCGGCCTGAAGAAATTGCTTTTTCAATCATCGGATGAAGATTCTTCATTGGCTCTGTCCGGGCAACTCCCACTTTTTCGGCTTTCTCTTTTAACGGAATCTGAGGTCCCATCCAAATGATATCATCTATGCTGACATCGTCACCAAAAATGATTTCTTCGCCCGAATCGACATCAATCACTGCGGCAAGGTTCTGGAAATCGAGCCCAAACAAATACAAAAATGTGCTATCCTGCCTGAAATGAAAGGTGTTATCAGTATAATTCATGGGAGAATCGGTATTTCCCAAAATCAAAACAATACCATTTCCAATTTTTTGCCTGATTTGCTGGCGACGTGTAGAATAGGTTTCGCGATTAAACATGTGAATTTATTTTAATTGTATGATTTTTTACTGATTATCAAAGGAGCTGTGCGACGAAAAACGAATACAACGTATCAGAGAAATATTACTTCTCCAACGAAAGTATAGTTTGACAATGAAGAACGCTTCCAAGCAAAAGTATCGATTTCTTCGACAGAACAACAAGAAATTGTCGGAAACCTGATGTGCGAAAATAGTTTCAAGCCCGAAATACCTATTTGATGCTGACAGTTTTCAGGAATAAAATTAAGACCATACACAAAACAAAGAAGTCCGGCTGAATTATAACTGTTGACTAATCCGCAGAAAACTGGTAGTTTTTGGCAAATTCATCTTTCAGGTAGTCGAGTTCTGTTTTGTCGAACACAAAATTATTGAGAACCAGATAATCGATTTCGGTATTCATAAAACACCGGAAGGCATCGGAAGGAGTCCCCACAATCGGCTCACCACGAACATTATAGCTGGTATTGATCACAATTCCGTAACCAGTCAGTTTTTTGAACTCGCTGATGACTTTCCAGAAACGCTCATTGGTCGATTTGCTTACCGTCTGAACCCTTGCTGAATAGTCGATGTGGGTGATAGCCGGAACATCCGAACGTTCGAAATACAGACGGCTGTAGATATCACCAAAGTTGAAGTCAGCAGGTAATTTATGGCATCTTCCGGCTAAAACCGGCATGACCAAAAGCATATAGGGCGACTTCGTATTGTACGGACAAAATTCGGCGATATCTTCTTCCAGAATGGCCGGGGCAAATGGCCGGAAGCTTTCACGGAATTTAATTTTCAGGTTCATCTTTTTCTGCATTTCCGGGTTACGCGCATCACCGATAATGCTGCGGTTACCCAAGGCGCGCGGCCCAAATTCCATGCGACCCTGAAACCAGCCGATCACTTTTCCTGAGTTGATTAATTCTGCTGTATGTTTGGCCAGATCATCAAAATCCGGAAAATACCTGTTTGGGATATCTGACCGTTGAATGAGTTTGCGGATTTCATGATCAGAAAAGGATGGTCCCAAATAGGCACCCTGCATCGAATCGTCCGGGTCAGCAACCCGCTCATGATCCAGATACTGATACCACGCTGCAAGGGCCGCACCCAAAGCACCACCGGCATCACCGGCAGCCGGCTGTATCCATATTTTCTCAAATATTCCTTTCTCGTATATTTTGCCATTCGACACACAGTTCAGCGCAACACCTCCGGCCATAACCAGATTCTTGCATCCGCAGAGCTGTTTGGCAGTGGCGGCAAGTTTCAGAACAATTTCATCGGTTACCAGTTGGATGGCAAGCGCCATGTCCATGTATGGCTGGGTGATTTCGCTTTCTTCGCTGCGCCTCGGAATTCCAAACAATTTTGCCCATTTCGAATCGTTGCACATGGTGAGTCCGGTAGCAAAATTGAAATATTTCATATTTAGGAGCAAAGAACCATCGGGTCGAACATCAACCAAATGTTCGTATATCAGTTTCCTGAAGTTTTCAACACGCTCTGAACCGGGAATTCCATAGGGTGCCAGTCCCATTAATTTGTATTCGCCGCTGTTCACACGGAAACCGCAGTAATAGGTAAAGGCAGAGTACAAAAGCCCGATTGAATGCGGAAAATGAAGTTCCTTCAGGATGGTGATCTGATTGCCCTTCCCATGCGAAATCGCTGTGGTGGTCCACTCCCCGACTCCATCGATGGTTAAAATGGCCGCTTCATCAAATGGCGATGGGAAAAATGCACTTGCTGCATGAGAAAGGTGGTGCTCTGTAAAAAGTATTGGGATTTTGGAAGTCAGGCCGATAAGCTTCAGTTGCTTTTGAACAACGCTTTTCATAAAAAGCTTATCCTTCAGCCAAACCGGAATGGCATTAATGAAACTGATCAGTCCTTTCGGGGCGAAAGCATGGTAGGTTTCGAGAAGCCTTTCAAATTTAATGAATGGCTTGTCGTAAAATACCACACATTCCAATGAATTGGCATCAATTCCAGCTTCCTTCAGGCAATACTGAATGGCATTTGCCGGAAAACCATCGTCATGCTTTTTACGCGTAAAACGCTCTTCCTGGGCAGCCGCAATAATTTTTCCATCCTGAATGAGCGCAGCAGCGCTGTCATGGTAAAATGCAGAGATACCTAATACAGCCTTTCCCATGGTTTAAAATATGGTATAAATGAAAGGCGCGATGGCTGATCCGGCAGTGAAAACAATAATCAGGGCAAAAAAGAGAAGTACGATGATTAATGGCAAAAGCCAGAATTTCTTACGTACTTTTAAAAATTGCCAGAGTTCTTTAATAAATTCCATTTTCAAAAGTTCTTTAATTAATAGGGAGTGGTAAAGTCAGTTTTTGTATAGGTATGGTTGCGTTCAGTAAATACTGAATTCGCATTCTTCTTGTAGTCCTTGAGCTTCAAAGTATCCTTTCCGATTGCTTTCCGGAACACGGCTACAGGCCAGACTAACACGAAGAAAATAATTGTCAGTAATATTTTTGAACTTACCTTTCCCAATAATTCGGAAATATTGAGCCAAAGAAATGTGAATGGAAAAACAAGCACCGGAGCAACAAGTAAAATCAACACTTCGGCAATTGCCAACCGTGATGCCAGTTGATGGTTAAACCAAAACCCGGCAATTAAAGTGATCAGCAAGAGTGCCAGTCCTGAATCGGAATGATCTTTCCTTGAAAAGTGGGTTCGTAACTGCATTTTATTTTTGTTGTAAAAATATTTATTTTTTACTCATTTCCTTGTTCAACAAATAGCTTAAATTTTTCACTCCTTCATATTCGGAAGAAGGAAGCATTATTCTTCCGGCAAATGGGCTTCAACGAGGAAATTTCGATAATTAGACAGATCATAAAAAACATATTTTGTTATCCGATATTTCGGATTAATATCTCAGGCATCCATCGATTTATAAATGAACAAGTTCGAAAGAATTAGAATTTAATGTTTCATATCAAATTCATTCCTCCGATATTTTTATATTTTTGCGGCGTTAAAAAAGTTACCTGTAATAAAATAGAGCTTCAATGGCTTATTTCGAATCACCTGATTTAGTTCTAAACAACCTTTGTATTTTCCCTGAAACTGGTGAATTACCCGCCGATCAGCTTGCCGACTGTTACCGTCAACTGGAAGAAATCATGCATAAGAAAGGTTTCTTTGTACATCAAATAATTAAGCAAACAATTTTCATTTCTGCTAATTCAAATTCCGAATATATTCAAAGCAAAGCAAAATTATTGGCCTGTGCAAAGGATTTTCTTGATGAATATACTCCTACCACCATTTTAACACAATCACCCGAAAATGGAACACTGGCATTGGAATTAAACTATGTCACAGGCATACGTCCCGAAGAAATCACGCGCAAGCACAACGAACAGGCTACATGGATCGTTCTTCAACGTGGTCCGGTAAAAATGATTGTTACATCAGGATTAGGTGAAACGACTGAAACGACAAACATTTTGCTGCAAAGCAACGCAGCATTCAGGCAACTTCAGGATATTTTAATTGAAGAACAAATGGAGTTTTCTGACATTGTTCGTCAGTGGAATTATGTGGAGCAAATTACCGGAAATTATTGTCACAATAGCTCAACCAGCCAGCATTACCAGATTTTCAACGATGTTCGTTCCAGCTTTTACCAGCCTGCCAGTTTTAAAAATGGATATCCGGCTGCCACCGGCATCGGAATCGATTGTGGTGGAGTAATCATTGACATCATTGCAGCTACATTCAGTGATGAAAAATCGGTTATTGCAGTAAAGAGTCCGGTTCAGCTGGATGCCTTTTCATATACCCGTGAAGTTCTCGCAGAAAACAATGCCATGCACGATTTCTCCCGAACCACACCAAAATTTGAACGCGCAAAAATTTTAAATTCTTCGGAAATTCGATTAATTTTCATTTCAGGTACAGCGGCAATCAAGGGACAGTTAAGCACTTCGCAGCTATCTGTTGAGCAACAAACCGAAATGACCATCCAAAATATTCTGAGTCTGATCTCCAGGGAAAACCTTCTTAAACATGGTATTGATAATGCCGAAGTTGCAACGATCAATTATTTGCGCGTGTACGTGAAATACAACAAGGACCTGGCACAGGTGAAGTATACTTGCCTGAAATATTTTCCTCAAATGTCCATCTTATATGTTGTTGCCGATATTTGCCGGCCTGAATTGCTTGTTGAGATTGAAGGACAGGCAATCATTGGTTAGACTGAATCAGAGTTTACAGAAATCACCTGAAAAACAGAAAATGAACATTTTGAAAATTACCAACGGAAAAGTAGAGCTTCGTAAAGACAATGGTTCACTGATCAGGATTATTGGAAGTGGTGATGCTGTGAATGCAGACATCAGCAATGACGGCTCTTTGATTTTGGTAACGACGGTCAAAGGAAAAGTTGAATTGCGCAAGGAAAATGGATCAATTGTAAGGATAATTGGCACTGGAGATGCCATAAACGCAAAATTCAATGGCAGCGATATTCTGATCATGACATCCAAAGGCAAGACCGAAGTGCGTAAAGAAAATGGCTCATTAATCAGGATAATCTAAATTCTTCCATCGACCGGCAAGCAACTGATTTACTACAGTTAAAAGTCGGGGTAGCCGGATTTGAACCGACGACTTCGTCGTCCCGAACGACGCGCGCTACCAAGCTGCGCTATACCCCGAAAAATAAATCTTATTAAGCAAATCTAAAGCTTTCTTTACAAAAAGAAAAGTGGTTTCATGCCTGAAATTACTTTCCTGACGGTAATTTTAGAATGAATTCACCCCTGAAGGAACCACTAAAAAGAAGAAACCGTTTCAAATTTGCATTTGAAACGGTTCTTCTAATCCACACAATCAATCCAAACTAAAAAACCAATCACCACCTATTACCGCAAAACGACCTGTTTTTACTAACTTCCAAATTTGTGTCTTCAAAACAGATCAAATTCACTTTTCACCTTTCTCTATCTATTTACTAATCGAAAATTGTGTGTTTCTTCTTATTTAAGACACACTTTCTTAAACGTAATTTTGTGAAATTAGTTCTGAAATCAGAAGTGTTATTCAAACTAAATCTGTAATCATAAATAGTCTAATAATGAGCATTTTGTAATACAGAAATTAATTGACCTGTGCTACCGAAAATAAAAAATCCGGCACATAACTGAACCGGATTTTTCAAGTAGAATATCGTATTTTAATCTTTCAGACTTAAGCGTGTACCCCTTGCCATTGATATCAGGTTTGGGTTGGTGATCAGAACCTGACTGACCCCGTTTTTCATTGCACTGAATCCGTTTTCTAGTTTCGGAATCATTCCTTCTGTAATTACTCCTTCTTCCTGTAGTATTCTGAAGCGATCAAAACTCAATTCTGAAATCACAGAATTTTCATCATTAGCATTCAGCAATACACCTTTCTTCTCGAAGCAATAAAATAGATTGACAGTGAAATAATTCGATAATTCAATCGCCAGATCAGCAGCGATGGTATCGGCATTGGTATTGAGCAACTGACCACGTCCATCGTGCGTTATTGGCGCCATTACCGGAACAACCTCTTCATTAAGCAACAAACGCAGTTCCGACGTATTTACACCCATAATATCGCCAACAAAGCCATAGTCGATAGTTTTCACTGGCCGTTTCACCGCACGAATCACATTCAGATCGGCACCGGTCAGTCCAATTGAATTACATCCCCGGGCCTGCAATCCGGCCACTATATTTTTATTTACCAAACCGGCATATACCATCGTGACAAGTTCCAATGTTGACGCATCGGTTATCCGACGACCTTCTACCATCTGAGTTTCAATACCCAATTTTTCGGCTAAACTGGTTGCCAGGTTTCCACCTCCGTGAACCAAAATCCGTTTTCCTCTGATTTGAGAAAACTGATCGAGCAACAAGCCGAGAGAAATTTTATCTTCAACAACTTTTCCACCAACTTTTACAATGGTTAATCTTTCCATAACAATTATTTACAATTCTTTTATTTTCAATTTACTATTATCCAGCTCGTTAAAATCGTAAATCATCAAATAGTCATTCGTTTTATTTTAATTCGTCCAAGATCATTTTCAAAACAGCCTGTGCAGAATACAATCGGTTTTCTGCTTCCTGAATAACAATTGAATTCGGGCCGTCAATCACCTCATCGGTAACAATCATATTGCGTCGAACCGGTAAACAATGCATAAACTTAGCATTATTGGTTACCGCCATCTGCCGGTCAGCGACTGTCCAGGAGCGGTCTTTCGACAAAATCTTTCCATAATTGGTATAAGATGCCCAGTTTTTGGCATAGATGAAATCAGCTCCTTCAAATGCTTTCATTTGATCGTATTCAGGTTTTACGTCGCCCATAAATTCAGGCGCCAATTCATAACCTTCCGGATGGGTAACAACCAATTCATAATCGGTTTGGCGCATCCATTCAACAAAAGAGTTGGGAACTGCCTGCGGTAATGCCCGGGGGTGCGGAGCCCAGCTTAAAACGACCTTCGGCCGTGCTTTGGTTTTGAATTCTTCAATAGTCAAAAGGTCGGCAAATGATTGCAACGGATGACGGGTCGCCGATTCCAAACTCACCACCGGAACTCCAGAATAATCAACAAATTGCTGAATAATTTTATCCTGATAATCGTCTTCTTTATTTTCGAATTTGGCGAAAGATCGCACACCAATGATATCGCAATAACGACCAATAACAGGAACCGCTTCACGGATATGTTCAGGTTTATCGCCATCCATGATCACGCCCAATTCTGTTTCAAGTTTCCATCCGCCTTCATTAATGTCAAAAACGATCACATTCATTCCAAGGTTCAGTCCTGCTTTTTGGGTGCTCAATCGTGTCCGCAGACTTGAATTGAAGAATACCAGCAAAAGTGTTTTATTCTTCCCCATATCCTGAAATTTATAGGGAGATTGTTTAATTTCAAAAGCAAGCTTTAATGCTTTATCCAGATTTTTCAAGTCGTGAACTGATGTGAAATGTCTCATTTTAAGTTTGATTTACCTTCTGACGATTTTTAATTCTTATATCTTATCTGAATTGCACTTCCTGAATAAATATACGGTGATTTTATTTCTGAAACGAACTTTCTATATCATTTTGAACATTCGCGGAATGACATATTCCTCTTGCCATTTTTGCTATTCCCACTCGATGGTTGCCGGTGGTTTTGAGCTGATGTCATAAACTACACGGTTAATTCCCGGAACTTTATTGATGATTTCGTTCGACATTTTAGCCAGAAATTCGTAAGGCAAATGTACCCAGTCGGCAGTCATTCCATCAGTTGAAGCTACTGCCCGCAAGGCAACTACATTTTCGTAGGTACGCTCATCGCCCATTACGCCAACCGATTGAACCGGCAAAAGCATCACACCGGCCTGCCATACTTTATCATATAAGCCCCATTCTTTCAGACCATTGATAAAAATGGCATCGGCTTCCTGAAGCACGCGAACTTTTTCAGGAGTCACATCGCTTAAAATACGGATTCCAAGACCAGGTCCGGGAAATGGATGACGGCCCAGCAATTCAGGATAAATGCCCAAGGCCTTCCCTACCCTGCGCACTTCATCTTTGAAAAGCAATTTCAATGGTTCAACCACTTTCAGGTGCATTTTCTCCGGAAGCCCACCTACGTTATGGTGTGATTTGATGGTTGCCGACGGTCCGTTAACCGAAACCGATTCGATAACGTCAGGATAGATAGTTCCCTGAGCCAGCCATTTTACTTCTTTTATTTTGTGCGCTTCCACATCGAATACTTCGATGAAATCGCGGCCAATTGCTTTACGTTTTAGTTCAGGATCAGTAATTCCGGCCAGATCGTCCCAGAATTTCTGCCTTGCATCCACTCCGATAACATTCAGTCCCATGTGTTGATATGAATCAAGTACTTGCTGAAACTCATCTTTTCGCAGAAGACCATTATCAACAAAAATACAAGTCAGGTTTTTGCCAATCGCCCGGTGCAAAAGAACTCCGGCAACTGTTGAATCCACACCTCCTGATAAGCCAAGTACTACTCTGTCATCACCCAATTTGGCTTTCAATTCATTCACTGTTGTTTCGATGAACGAATCGGGAGTCCAGTCTTGCTGACAACCACACAGATCAACTACAAAGTTTTGCAGAAGCTGCGTACCTTCAGTGGTATGATAGACTTCAGGATGAAACTGAATTCCAAAAGTTGGTTCACCCTCAATCTGAAAAGCGGCATATTCCACATCTGCCGTGCTGGCAATTACCTGGTAGTTTTCAGGAATTTTCACAATGGTATCTCCATGCGACATCCAAACCTGAGAATTCAGACTGATATTTTTCAGCAATGAGTTGGATTTATCGACCAATCCCAGACTTGCACGTCCATACTCGCGTGAATCAGAAGGTGCAACCTCGCCTCCAAAATAATGGGCCAGATATTGAGCACCATAGCAAACTCCAAGCAATGGAATTTCGCCCTTGATCAGAGACAGGTCTGGCTTTGGAGCATTGGCATCGCGAACAGAAAACGGACTTCCGGATAAAATGACACCTTTTACGGTTTTATCAATAGCTGGATAATGGTTATATGGATAGATTTCGCAATAAACATTCAATTCCCTCACACGGCGGCCGATCAATTGCGTGTACTGTGAACCAAAATCAAGGATTACTATTTTTTCCTGCATCAGACTTGTTTTTTGAGTTGGCCCAAAGATATACAAAAATCATTCTGAAGAATGAAGTGGTAATTCAGCAGAAATAGAAGTAAGGAAAAGGTAAAGTTGAATTAAATATCAGGGTGAAATGCTCTAATCGATTTTCATAACCTTTTTGGTCATCAGGATTTGTTCTTTTTGAGTAATCCTGACAAAATAAAGGCCTGAATTTAACGAATTCATTCCTGAAAATCCAAGATCAACCTGACCGCTACCGATATTAATCAACCTTTTTTGAAGCAGTGATCCGCTTGTGCTGAAAATCTCGGCAAATCCTTCTCCGGAAATGGTTGAGCTAAGTTGAATTGTTAACTTTTCATTAAACGGATTCGGAAAGATTGTGCACGAATTGAATGCCAGCAGGCCTTTTGTTTCTGTAAAATTATACGGCCACTGCTGATCTAAAAATACCAGGCGCTTTTTTATCCAGTCTTTCATCCAGTTCACTTCCGAAGTATAATTGGCTCCAATAAAATAGTTGGGCCAGACGTAGGTTCCAAGAATTGGCCATCTTTGATAATTACGAACCTGGGCCTCGGAAATGAGATTAACCAGGCTGTCTGTAACCACATTGATCCGCTGATCTGAAAGTTGTTTTTTGCGAAGCGTGGCCCATCGCCTTTTCAATTTCGCAACATAGGTCTGATCCTTTAACAATTTCTTCCACCAAAATGGATTTTGCCAAAAATCACCTCCAAGATCTACGTTATATTCAAAATCGTTGGTTATCCAACCATTGCAATAATCCACATTCCCATAGGTCAGATTAAAATCCCAGATCGGACCACAATTCAATACGCCATTTTTGTCTTTGAACAAATAGGAACTCAGACGGTATCCATCAACATTTTTAGCCAATTCGTTGATAATCATGAAATCAATACACGATGAATCGTTCAGGAATTCATGATAGTTTCCGGCACCGGAAAAAAGCTCATTATACAAGGCCTTTTCCATGCCATTCACCCAGGTCTGAAGATAAGTTCTTTGTGCATCCCTGATATCTTCCTGTTTGGGATAATCGTATTGATAATACGTACTGCCTACGGTATTGGAATAATAAGAATACCATCCCCCGCCACCACTGCCGGTCGTTTTATCTATTTTTATGATATATCCACCTGTCAGGCTTTCGCCAGTGATGTCCTCAGTGGTTAGTTTTGCAATATCAATCCGTCCTTTGTCCCTTTTTATTTTTTCCATCAGGACATATACTCCTTCATAACTACCATTCAAAACCAATTCCACATAACGGCAACGAGGTGAATAACTCCCCAATGCAGCATAGAGTGTATAGGACAACACATCACGAATCACGGTTTTGTCGGTATATGGCGCATAAAGTATCCAATCGTTTTCCTCGGGCATACCAAGCAACGAGACATCAAGCGAAGATAAATCCGCCGATTTGGTTTCAAATCCGTAGCTTTTTTTGGGAAACATCTGCGACGAAGATCCGCGGATTTCAATTCCGATTTTACCGTTGTAATTATTCATTGGATCTTTCAGGGAATTCCGTTGTCCGGAGCCGTTCCAGATGATACCCATGTTGGCAATTAGCTTTGGATCATCGGGAATCCACTGCCCATTCGTAGTCAGAACAACTATTGGAAGGTTCGACGAGGTAAAGGCTACCTGAGTGTATGCCGGTGAAGAAATAAGGAAAAAGCAGAAAACAAGAAAGGAAACCCTCAGGATAAAGGACATTCGTTTTGAATTAGGTTTTATTTTGAAAAAAGCAAAGCTTCCTGTTCTCGGGAAGCTTTGCTTTTTAAAATTACAATTCGCGAATCCAGATATTGCGATAACTTACCGGATTGCCATGATCCTGAAGAATAATCGGACCGGCTCCGTGAGGTTTAACGAAATACTCCGGAATGCCAACATATGGAGTTGGACCACGCAAAGCCACGTGATTTTGAACCAAAACACCGTTGTGCAAAACCGTTACCGTAGGAGGCGTAAAATATGTTCCATTGGTATTAAAACGTGGAGCAGTATAAATAACATCATACATTTGCCAAACGCCAGGACCTTTGCATACATTAACCAACGGTGGATATTGTTTATAAAAACTTCCGGCCTGTCCATTCCGATAAGTCCTGTTGTTATAATTATCCAACACTTGCAATTCATAAATTCCCTGAAGAAAAACACCACTGTTTCCACGCCCCTGACTTTCACCAATAACTTCGGAAGGAGATCTCCATTCGATATGAAGCTGGAAATCATTAAATTGCCTTTTAGTGGTAATGGTTCCAGTTCCTTTCTCAACGGTTACACAACCATCAGTAACTTTCCATCCTGGTTCGCCACCTGCTTCGTTAAGCCATTCCTGACTAAGATTTGTTCCATTAAAAAGAATAATTGCATCTGATGGAGCATCTTGCGGAGTAACTCCCGGAGTGACAACAGTTACTTCCGGATCCCAGATTTCGGTCATCTCAGGTTTCATCGGAAAATCGGTTCTTCCCTGGGCAAATGTTGCAGTAAAAGCTAATACTGCGAAAGCTAAAATTACAATGTGTTTCATTTTTCGTTGGTTTTAGTTGATTTTATTGTGGTCATTTATAATCAATGGTCATTCGATTGTCATTTGGTGGTCATTCAATTGTCATTGATAATCGTTATTAAAGTACTTTCACAGTTAATAACGTGTAGCTAATGACAACCATTGACGTGAAACTGATGACGTGAAGTCCTAAAGATCAAGTTCCTTCATGATGGCATCGATCTTTTCATCAGCCAGTTTTTCA
>CAIPKZ010000238.1 GCA_903865775.1 uncultured Prolixibacteraceae bacterium
ATACATCAAACCGATCCCAATCAAAAAGCATGGGAACAAAGCAAAAAGTCTGTTCAAATATGGACTGACTTACATTGCAACTGTTCTTTTAAACGCTTTCTTTCAAGATGATATCGATATATTTAAATTTTTGTCATGTACTTAGTTTATTTGGATAAAATTCTTTTGAAATTGTCGGGGTCTTGTCTCTGATCTCAAATTGTTAAGATTTCGATAGTAGTATTATTTTCCCGGTAAGTCAGTGCATATTCTTTAATAATTTTCACGCGGACATCAGCCATTTCAGTCTTTTTGCCAATTTGTGGATGCTTGCCAATTTCGGTGTGGTTCTCAAAAATCCCAATCTGGCTTTGGTGCCTATAAAGACAAACAGCAATGCTGTAATCAGAAGTAATTTCAAAATTTTCATTTTGAACTGAGTTTAGGTTATTTGGCCATCTGTTTAAGCCTCAGAATCTTTTCTGAAATTGAACCACGTTCAGTAATCCGGATTATCCGCAATGCAAATATAGCAATCAGGCCAGGTTTCAGAATGAGATTGGCTTTATTTGCTACTTTCAGATCCCTTTCTGCAATTGATGATTGAATTTTATTTTCAGGAACCAGGGCCAGTTGAGTTGCAAATTTCCAGGCTCCGTCACGTGCCAGTTTCATACTGAAATCGACCAGAAAATCATCAATTTTTCCGGTCCACTTTAAAATGTATTTCAAAACCGGCCAAATGGCAGACAAGTCTCCCTCAACCTCATGAACCAATCCGGATAAGATTTCATTGATTTTATTGAAGTCATTTTGCAGGTCAGTCAGGTTTTTGCCTCGCGATATTTCGGCTGCTGCAACTCCGAGATCCAGGTTAATATGAGCATTTATGCCTATCAACAGATGCTGTAAAACGATGGGCCAGTAGCTGGAGGTCTGATCAAATGCAACACTCCATGATTTTGTTGTGTTTTCGTTCAGGCGATAGGAATAATATGCTTCGAGATATCTTTTGGCAAAAGCTATATCTAATTGCTCCATTCGCGGGCCATCGTCAAAGAAACCTGATGTTATTCCTTCCTTAACCTTGATGGTAACCTTTTGGTAAAGGGCTGCAAAGTATCCCATGGGATCATTATTCCTTTCAGAATCGAGTATAATGCCTTCCAACAGGACAATTATTTCGTCAATTGTTTTGATTTGCTGCAGATCACTTACCATTACCAGTTATTTAAATTTGCCTCACACACCTCCTATTTGCCTCACTTCAAAGCGGATACCTTCACCATTCAAAATCGGACCAATTTTTGTCAAGTCAATCGCTTCGTCAAAGTCTTCTGCTTTTTTACGCCAGCTTCAATTTTTCGATATCGAATTTTTTCATTTGCATGAAGACATTAACCACCCGCTCCGACCGGGCTGGATCGCTCATTAATTTCTCCAGAATAGTTGGAACGATTTGCCATGAAACTCCAAACTGATCTTTCAGCCAGCCACATCGCTCTGCTTCAGGAACGGCAGAAAGCTTTCCCCAGTAATAATCAATTTCTTCCTGAGTTTCACAGTCAACAACAAATGAAACAGCCTCGTTAAAACTGAAGGAATGGGGAAACGAACTGTCCATAGCCATAAAAATCCGTTCTCTCAGCCTGAATTGTGCATGTTTCACAGTTCCTTCAACATCCGGATCACTGGCAGAATACCTCATGATTCCAACGACCGATGAGTTTTCAAAAACTGAAGTATAAAATTGGATTGCCTGTTCTGCTTTTCCGGCTTGAGAATTGGCGAACATCAGGGTTGGTGAAAATTTCTGCCGCTCCTCATTCATTTTTCCAGCTGACAATTGCCAGTTGACTCCAAACTTATCCTGCACCCAGCCATACTTCTCGCTCCAATCATATTTGTCAAGTAGCATGAGAACTGTACCTCCCTCAAGCAGGCTTTGCCAGGCTTTATCGACTTCCTCAACGGTTTCGCAAACCACATAGAACGAAATCGAAGGATTTAGTTTGAAATGTGGACCACCATTCAGGAACATGAATTTCTGCCCGGCAGATTCAAACATCACTACCATTGGGTTTTCGGATTTAATTACTGAATTCGGAAAAACGGAACAGTAAAAATCTGCCGCTTCTTTTGCTTTTCCGTCGAACCAAATGCAAGGATAAATTGGATGAGTCATATTCTATCAATTGATGGTTTCAACATACTTTTTAAAATTGTCTAAAATGGCCTGCCAGCCACCCTGTTGCAGTTCAACTGAATTTTCGCTTTCAGCTTCAAAAGTTTCAACAACTTCAGTTAAACCATTGCCTGATTTAAAAATGACGTTTATTTTTCGTTCATCTCCAAGGGTTATCTCCAAGACTTGCTGAGCAATCAACTGGTCATAAATTCCCCAGAAATCGAAACCAAAACTGCCGTCTTTTGCCTCCATACGGTAATTAAAT
>CAIPKZ010000239.1 GCA_903865775.1 uncultured Prolixibacteraceae bacterium
CCGATCTTACTCAAGTATGCCCATAACAATATGAATGCGCTTGAAGCCAAGTTGAAATTATGCCAGAAGGATCGTATCAAACTGATCGTAGCTGATGGCGTTTTTTCGATGGAAGGAGATATTCTGAAATTACCTGAACTAGTCGGATTAGCTCAAAAATACAATGCTTCAGTGATGGTTGATGATGCTCATTCACTGGGGGTTCTTGGAAAAAACGGTGCAGGTACCGCATCTCATTTTGGACTTACCGATCAGGTTGATCTCATCATGGGTACTTTTTCAAAATCATTTGCTTCGCTTGGAGGCTTTATTGCTGCTGACAAGGAAGTGATCAATTTCATAAAACACAACTCAAGATCGCTGATTTTCAGTGCCAGCATGACTCCATCTTCAACTGCGGCAGTGCTTGCCTCTCTTGAAATAATGGAAAATGAACCTGAACGAATCAAACATCTTTGGGATCTGACTGCATATGCTCTTCAAGGCTTTAAAGCAGCAGGATTTGATACCGGAAAATCAGAGACTCCAATCATTCCACTTTTTATCCGCGATGACATCAAAGCGCTTCAAATGACAAAACTGTTGCTCGCTGATGGAATTTTCGTAAACCCGGTGGTGGCCCCTGCCGTGCCAAAAGAAGATAGTCTGATCAGATATTCGCTGATGGCAACTCATACCAAAGAACAAGTTGATATCTCTATAGAAAAGATAACAAAGGCTGCAAAAAAGCTCGGAATCCTTGAGTTCCAAAATGTTTTAGTATGAAAAAAGTAATACTCATTACTGGAATTTCTTCAGGATTCGGGAAGCAGACTGCCAGACTGCTGGCAGACAACGGTCATATTGTTTATGGCACAGTCAGAAATGATGCCAAATCAGACAACGACAAGGTGAATCAAATCAAGATGGACCTCACTGATGGAGAATCCATTAAAAAGGCGGTTTCCATTGTCTTTGAGAAAGAAGGACGCATTGACGTTCTCATCAACAATGCAGGAATGCATAGTGGTGGCCCAATTGAAACTTCCCCGATTGAAAATATTAAACTCCAGATGGACACTAATTTTATGGGATTGGTTCTCGTTACAAGGGAAGTTCTGCCCATCATGAGAAAACAGGGAGGCGGCACTTTGATCAATTTCAGTTCCATCGGCGGACTCATGGGATTACCATTTCAGGCCTTCTACTCGGCCGGAAAATTTGCCATTGAGGGTTTTTCCGAAGCATTAAGAATGGAAGTCAAACAATTTAAAATCAATGTCGTACTGATTAATCCAGGCGATTTTCATACCAGCAATTCAGCCAATCGCCGTAATTTCCTTGCGCCAACGGGAGCCAATGATCCGTATCAGCAACAATTTGAAAAAACCCTGGCTATCATTGAGAATGATGAAAACAAGGGTTGGAAACCGGAAGTTCTTGCAAGGAAAATCGTAAAGATTGTTGAATCCAAAAAACCTTGCCAGCACTATGTAATTGCATCATTGGAACAAAAGCTGGCGGTAGTGTTAAAACATATTTTGCCCGGAAAATTGTTCCGGATGATCCTTGAAGATCATTACAAAATTCGTTAGAAATTCAAAGATACCTTATCCCATTCTCCTGTCGTTAAGCGATATATAATAACTCACCAAAATTGGGCGCAACTGAATCACAACTCAATCCGGAGTTTCAGTATTCAGCCAGGAATCAAATAGTTTATATCCGATTGAAAGGATTACTGCCCCAAGAAACAACCCCAGAAAGCCGATTGTAATAAATCCACCCATTGATCCCATCAATAAGACCAGCATAGGTACAGTCGATTTGCGGCCCATCAAAATTGGTGTCAGAAAATTATCTGTTGAGGCAACAACAATCATCCAGACAGTAAACAATGTTGCATTTAAAGGAGTAGTAATGGTAAACATGTAGATTGACATGGGAATAAGTACCGGCCACGAACCAATTTGTATAACCGAAAGCATCAGGCAAAGGATTGTCCATAACCCCGCAAATGGAACTCCAGCAATATAAAATGCGATACCAGCCATAGCAGCCTGTATCGCTGCTACACCTAGAATTCCGACAACAACACTGCGCACCGTGTCTATCGAAAGTGCCGCGAAGTTCTCTCCTTTGGTTTGCGCCAACTTCTTAAACACTTTAAGGGACGAATTGGTCAGTGGTTCGGAGAAAACCAGAAACACTGCAGCGAGCAGAATCGATATTAGAAATTGAATGACACCCGTTGCAAAACCTGTCATTGCAGACAACAACCAGGCTCCAAGCTTTGTCAGTTCTTCTTTGTGTTGAATTAATAATCCCTGAAGGTTTTCAGAGGCACTTTGCCAGATATTCACAATTGGTTGTGCAATCGCCGGCCAATCCCTGACTGCATCACCGGGTGGTGGAATTAGCGGCAGACCTGACTGATACATATCCTTAAAATGCATCATTCCGGTTAACATCGATTCAGTTAATATCCAGGTTGGTATTCCCAAAATACTTAGCATGACCAATGTGACGAAAGCTGATGCGAGAACCTTTCTTCCACGAAATAATCTGACCAACCGAAGGAAAGCCGGGTACACCGTAATCGCAATAATAGCGCCCCAAATCAGCACTAAACTGAATGGCAAAATAAAAGTGATGCACAAGCCGATCAAAAGAAATAACAATCCCAGACGAAGAATTGTATCCACTGTGTTTTCGATGTTAACGCCCGATGAGTTGGTTTCTGAAGGTTCCATGTGAATTCGATTGGATGTGTGTATTTAGCAAATGTATTAAATTAGTTTCATTTTAAAATCGGCCAAATATCAGCGCGGAATCCAATCAGGCAGACTGCCCGGATAGGATACTTGAGAATAAGAAGCGTCCATTGAAAGCCCAACAGAATTTGCGATAATTTTTGGTGGAACGGGAATCTGATGTTCTTCATTTGATCCTTCGGAATATTTTAATTTGGCACTTTAACCAAAGCTTATAACTTTACATTCCGAATTTGACAACCTAAACCAAACCTGAATGATCCGCAAATTGCAATTCTTTATTCTTGCATTTTTTTGTGTGTTTTTACTGAAGGCACAACCGCAAAAACAATTTACCCCTGGCGAAATCTGGAATGACATTAACGGCAAACACATCAACGCCCACGGTGGCGGAGTGCTTTTCCACAAAGGCATTTATTATTGGTACGGCGAACACAAATTAGCCGGAAAAATAGGAAACACGGCACAAGTAGGTGTCAGCTGCTATTCGTCAAAAGATTTGTATAACTGGAAGGATGAAAGCATTGCCCTGAAGGTGGATGAAACTAATCCTGAAAGCGACATTGCCAAAGGTTGCATCCTCGAACGCCCCAAAGTAATTTACAATACCAAAACCCGGAAGTTCGTCATGTGGGTTCACCTTGAACTGAAAGACAAAGGTTATTATGCCTCCCGAAGTGGAGTGGCGGTCAGCGACAAACCTGAAGGGCCGTTTACTTTCCTGAAAAGCTTCCGTCCGAATGCAGGTTTCTGGCCAGTGAATGTTCAAGTTTGCCACAAAAAACCAGTTTCTCCAGACGTGAAAGATTCGTATTGTGGCGGAAAAGGTTGTTTGCCAGCCTCGGTTGATTCGGTGAATCTTTTGGGTCGCGATTTCAAAGGCGGTCAAATGGCCCGCGACATGAATTTGTTTGTTGACGACGATGGAACGGCTTACCACATCTATTCTTCCGAAGAAAACAGCACCCTGCATATTTCGAAACTCTCAGACGATTACCTTTCCTACTCCGGACAATATTTTCGCGTATTTGCGGGTAGATACATGGAAGGTGCAACCCTCTTTAAACGCAAAGGAAAATATTACATCATAGCATCTGACTGTACCGGATGGGCACCCAATGCGGCCCGCTCTGCTGTTGCCGATCAGATTTTTGGCGACTGGAAAGAACTTGGCAATCCGGCTATAGGCAGTGATGCTGAACTGACTTTCCGCTCGCAAAGCACTTTTGTGTTGCAGGTTCAGGGTAAAAAAGACAGCTATATTTATATAGGCGACCGCTGGACACCAGATAACCCAATTGACGGACGATATATCTGGCTGCCTATTACTTTCGATAACGATGCACCAAAGTTGTATTGGCAGGATAAATGGAGCCTATAGCAAAGTGCAAAGAAACCGCTTAGCGGTGAAAGTATGATAGCCCGGGATGGAGTGAAACGGAATCCCGGGAAAAAATAAGTGACAAAAACCGTCAGCTAAAGGAATTAGAACAACGCTTAAATCCTTTTTCTGACGGGATGGTTAAAACCTTTGAATAGGAGATGCTGAAATTAGTTCAGCATGACGATCTAATTATTGACTTTGCAATCAAACACAATCTAAAATACTCAACAATGAAACGCATTTTAATCATCCTTTTTGTCCTATTCGCATTCAGCACAAACATGTTCGCAAAAATCATTCTTCCATCGGTATTTGCCGATAATATGGTACTGCAACAAAATTCAGAAGTGGCCATTTGGGGCTGGTCCGACCCGGGCGAAACCGTGAAAATCGTGACCAGTTGGAACATCAATGATACCATCAAGGCAAAGGCTGATAATTCGTCGGAATGGAAAACCAATATCCAAACCATCGGTGCCGGTGGACCCTACTCCATTCAGATTTTAGGAAATGGTAAGTTTGAACTTAAAAATGTGATGTTGGGCGAAGTCTGGATTTGCAGTGGACAGTCAAATATGGAATGGAGCGTAAACCATAAAATTAATAACGGTGAGGAAGAGGCTGCAAAAGCCAGCAATCCAAACATCCGTATTTTTCAGGTTCAAAAAATTGGAGCTGAATATCCTCAGCAAACATGCAATGCCACATGGACGGTCAGTTCTCCGGAAACCATGCGCTCAACCAGCTCAATCGGATATTTCTTTGCCCGCGAAATCCAGCAAAAGCTGAATGTACCGGTTGGAATAATTGTTTCAGCCTGGGGCGGAACTCCTGCCGAGGTTTGGATCGAAAAAAGCCGAATCGAAAATAATCCGGAACTCAATAAAGCCAAATATGCTGAACAGTTCGACTGGTGGCCCGGAACTCCCGGAACACTTTACAATTCTATGATCTACCCGGTTGTACCATACGGAATTGCAGGAGCTATCTGGTATCAGGGAGAATCGAACTGCGAAAACTACCCAATTTATTCACAGTTGATGAAGACACTGATCGAAAACTGGAGGGCCGATTTCAAAAGGGATTTTCCTTTTTACTTTGTGCAAATTGCGCCTTTCAACTATGGAGATAAAGGAACATCTGAATACCTGAGAGAGCAACAGGAACTTGCCGCAAAAACAGTTCCGAACACCGGAATGGTGGTTATTTCTGATTTGGTTGATAACATCAAGGACATTCACCCGAAAGACAAATTGAACGTGGGCAAGCGACTTGCCAATTATGCTTTGGCCGAAACTTACAAGCAAAATATGGGCGCCTACAAATCGCCATCCTATCAATCGATGCAAGTTGAAAAAGGTAAAGTTCACCTGATGTTCAACGATGTTTTAACCGGACTGAAATCTACTGGTAAAACTCCTGAACGCTTTCTGATTGCAGGCGAGGACAAAAATTTCGTTCCGGCCACAGCTAAAATTGAAGGTTCAACCATTGTTCTTTCGTCGAAGCTGGTAAAAACTCCAGTTGCTATTCGCTTCTGTTTTGACGACACCACCATGCCCGATGTATTCAGCTCCGAAGGATTGCCACTGGCTCCTTTCCGGACAGACAAATGGTAGAAAAAAGTGGCACTTTCAAATCACAGGGTTAACCGTCTTTGACGGAAACACCCTGTGCTAATACAGGTCGTCCTTTCAGGACTTCAAAGGGGCAAAGCCCCGACATGTAGCAGCATAGGATGAAGTGAAACGAAATCCTATGAAAGTAATAATGCCAGATTTACCTTACCAATACAAATAAAAATGAAACAACTCTTATTCATCCTCCTAATTTTGTTCTCCGGAACAGTCTGCGCCAGAACTCCCTTTTTGTCGGAAAAACAAGATTCGGCAACTTCATTATCCACAGTGAAGGAAAGCTACAAACTCTCCGGACATCACCTTGCTGCATTGGCCGAAAAAGTTCTGTATAAAAAAACACCTCAGGAAGACATGTACCTGTACGTTTTACGTCCACAAGCAAAACCAGGAAAAGCTTTGCCAGCCATTGTATATTTTACCGGCGGAGGTTGGGTTAATGGAGATGTATATGGACAAATCCCAAATCCTGCTTGGTTTCGCGATCATGGAATTATTGGCATTGAAGCCGATTACCGTGTCAAATCGCGCCACGGAACCACTCCCATCGAATGTATTCAGGATGCCAAATCTGCCATTCGATTTGTTCGGGCACATGCCAAAGAATTGGGAATCGACCCAAACAAAATTATTGCGGCTGGTGGTTCTGCCGGTGGACATTTGGCAGCCTGTACATTTCTGGATGGCGGTGACACTCCGGGCGAGGATCTGAGCATCAGCTCGAAACCCAATGCCATTGTAATGCACAATCCGGTGCTTGGCGAAGGTTTTGGAAAAGAGTTTTTCGATGCTCATCCCGAATTTTCACCCATTTTGCATGTCAAAAAAGGCTGGCCGCCAACCATCTTTTCGAAAGGCACCGAGGACAATACCACGCCATTTCAGTATGCCGAGAAATTTACCCGATTGATGAAAGAAGCCGGAAATGTGTGCGAACTGATTCCGGTGAAAAATGCCGACCACTCCTGCGACTGGCCGGTGAGCAATCCCAACTTTTTACCTACCTTGCTGCGAATGACCAATTTTCTGAAAGAACAGAAGTTGATCAAATAATTTAAACTTCTGCACCATGAAACGAATTCACTTATTAGTTTGTATTTTTCTGCTTATCATCGGCTGTTCAGCACCCAGTTCAATTTATTACGTTGATGGGCAATTGGGCAACGACACGAATCCGGGCACACTGAAAAAACCCTTCAAAACTATAAAATGGGTTAATGCGTTTCAACTTCACGCAGGCAATTCAGTGCTTTTCGCCGGAGGACAAACTTTCACAGGGACACTCCAGTTTAAAGGACTTTCAGGAACAAAAGAACAACCCATCACAATCGGATCATACGGAAATGGCCGCGCGATTATCAACGGAGAAAATGGGAATGCGATTTATGCCTCTGTTTGCTCCTGGCTTCAGGTAAAAAATCTGATCGTTACCGGAACCGGTCGTCTGAAAGGCAACACAGGAAGCGGAGTTGAATTTCGTAGAACACTTGATTGCTCCATCGACAGTGTTGAAGCCAGTGGATTCCTTTGGTCGGGCGTGAAAGCTGTTGGTGGCAAAAACCTGCGGGTTACCAATGTTTATGCGCACGACAATGGCTTCTCGGGCATCAATGTCGAATCGGACGGACAAGATTCAGGCGGGTTGGAAGGTTCGGGAGCGAAATCGTTCAGGAATTTATACATTGCCAATTGTGTAGCAGACAACAATCCGGGTTGTCCCGAGGTCAAGAATAATCACTCCGGAAATGGCATACTGATTGGTGGAGTAACCAATGGAACCATCGAATTTTGCGAAGCCATGAACAACGGCTGGGACATGCCGCGTGAAGGAAATGGCCCGGTTGGAATTTGGGCATACCAAAGCGACAGCATTACCATTCAATATTGCTATTCGCACGACAACAAAACATCAGAAATAGGCAAAGACGGCGGAGGGTTCGACTTCGATGGTGGAATCACCAATTCGGTAATGCAATACAATTTTTCGGCCAACAACGAAGGTGCCGGATACGGATTGTTCCAATACTATGGCGCCTCAGTATGGAAAAACAACATCGTCAGGAATAACATCAGTTACAATGATGGCCGCAAAAACGGACAGGCCGGATTCCTGATGTGGATTGCAGAAGGATCTCCGGAATCCATTTCAGATTGCAGGATCGAAAATAATCTGGTTGTGAATAAATATGGTCATGCAGTAAGCTTCTTACCAGGCAATTATCCGGGCTTCAAGTTCCGGAACAACATTTTTCTGATCACCGCTCACTCTGTTTCATTTGTAAATGGAATATATTCCGGAGCAACATTTGAAAATAACCGGGCATGGTCAACCGACCGAAAAGTTCCGCTTGCTTTTCCTGAAGATCCAAATGCAATTTTAACTGATCCAAAAATCAGTCTTCCAGCCTCCGATGACAAATTGCCAAAGAACTGGAAAGAACTGAAGGAAATGTCGTTATTTAAAATTGATGAATAATGAAAAATCTATCTTTTAAAACCTTGTTTTTCAGTTTTTGCATGGTCCTCAGTGCGCAGGCTTTTGCAATTGAACCTGCGAATCCCAATGCCAACAGCAATGTCAGGCTAATCCTGAATTACTTCTCCTCACTCAAAACCAAAACCGACCACCGTCTTGTTTCCGGACAATTCATTGGCTACAGCGATGGAGTCAATAATTACGGCGTGGTCACCAGTATTTTCAATAACACCGGAAAATTCGTGGGGATTGTCGGATCAGATTACGCTCATTGGTCACCAAGTCATCATATCAGGTATGACTATACCAATCCGGAACTTATAAAGGCATGGAAGGCAGGCTCGTTGGTTACACTTCAGGTCATGATGACCAATCCGGCAAACCCGGATGGTGGAGGACTCTGGGATACAGGAGTTGACCTAAATCAGTTGCTGGTTCCGGGGACAGCGACCTATTCCCGCTGGATCTCCGAAATGGATATCATTGCTGCCGGACTCAGTCAGTTACAAGACAGCGGTGTGGTTGTACTGTTTCGCCCATTCCACGAAATGAACGGGGCATGGTTCTGGTGGGGTGGGAAGACCACTACCCTGTTCGTAAAAGTCTGGAAACAGATGTTTGATTACTTCACAACTACAAAAAAGCTAAATAATCTGTTATGGGTCTATGGTCCAATGTCGGGCTCTTCTGCAACCAGTTATTATCCGGGTGATACCTGTGTCGATATCACCGGATTTGACGCTTATACCAGTACTGTTTCGACCTCGGGAATTGGTGGATATTCCGAAATGGTCCAGTTAGGCAAGCCGTTCGGATTTACTGAATTCGGTCCTGAAAATGCTTCCAATCCTTCCGGAAATTTTGATTACAGGCTTTTTATAAACGGACTGAAAACCAACTTTCCGGCTGCATGTTTCTTCTTGTGCTGGAACGATAAATGGGGCATGGCATCCAATCAGTATGTAAAAGAGGCCTTATCCGATGTCTATGTTGCCAACCGCGACAACCTGAACTGGGCTTCGCCGACAGGACTAATTCAGATTGAAAAATATTCCTCTGGTGAAGACATCAAGGTTTATCCAAACCCATTGCCTGTGGGCAGCGGACTTCAGCTAAAATTAAACGGCTTTGCAAAAGGCGATGAACTGAAGTTAAGGGTGTTTGATCTGGCCGGAAAAACAATTCTGCAGAAAATATTTTCCGGTACAACCGATGGAATTCAGGAGTTAAAAGATATCCGATCACTTCACAAGGGTTCTTATATTTTAAACCTTGAGTCGAAGAGGAAGTCAGTAAATGTTCGTTTTGAAGTATACTAAATCAGCAGGTCTGACTAAAGACCGAAATAAAAAATTAAAACCAGAATGCCGCTATGAAAAACCCCTCTGTTTCAGTTCAATTTCAAAAGATGCCCAATAAGTTAAACGGATCTCTTTTGATTGTGTTTCTTTCGATTTTCTTATTCTCGTGCACGCAATCCACAACAGATTTTTCAAATCGGGAACTGAATTTCGACTCCGGATGGAAATTTAATCTGGGCGATGTTTCCGGTGCTGAAATTGCAGCGTTCAACGATTCACAATGGCGAAATCTCGATCTGCCGCATGACTGGAGCATCGAAGATTTGCCGGCAGCATCCGGTAAAAAGCAAATCGGCCCATTTACGGAAGACAGTCCGGGGAAAGGTTCCACCGGAAATGTGATGGGTGGAATTGGCTGGTACCGCAAAATATTTACCCTCGATCAGTCGACGGAAGGCAAAAAAGTGCAAATACTGTTCGATGGCGTTTATATGAATTCGGAAGTCTGGATCAATGGCCAGTCATTGGGCATTCACCCTTACGGATACACTCCTTTTTGTTACGACCTGACACCGCATCTGAATCCAGCCGGCGAACCAAATATTCTGGCAGTAAAAGTGAACAACAACGGCAAAAACAGCCGTTGGTACAGCGGATCGGGCATTTACCGTCATGTCAATCTGATTGTAACCGGGAAAGTACATATTCCGGTTTGGGGATTTTCAGTAACTACTCCGGAAGTAAGTGCAGAAAAAGCAACTGTAAAATTCAGTATCAGGATTAACAATGAAGTGAAGGAAAGTGCAGATTTGAAGGTTACCACTCAGGTTCTCTCACCCGAAGGAAAGCTTGTAAGTAATGCAAAAACAACTGTCAGCCCATTTAAAGAGGAGAAAATTGACATCGAACAGAATTTTGAACTAAAGAATCCTATGCTTTGGTCAATCGATTCGCCATATCTTTACCAGGCTGTTACCGAAGTAAGCTTCGATGGAAAAGTAGTTGACCAGCAAACGACCACTTTCGGAATTCGTTCCATTGGATTCAGTGCCGAAAAAGGGTTTTTACTGAATGGCGAACGCATTCTTCTGAAAGGTGGCTGCATGCATCACGACAATGGTCCTTTGGGTTCAGCCACCATCGACCGCGCTGAAGAACGTCGGGTAGAACTGATGAAAAAATTCGGGTTCAATGCTATCCGGACCAGTCACAATCCACCATCAGCCCAGTTTCTGGAAGCCTGCGACCGGCTGGGTGTTTTGGTAATTGACGAAGCATTTGATCAATGGCAGCGCCCTAAAAATCCGGATGATTACAGCAACTATTTCAATAAAGATCACCAGCAAGATCTGGAAGCCATGGTTTTGCGCGACCGAAACCATCCTTCCGTAATTCTGTGGAGCATTGGCAACGAAATTCCGGAACGGGCTGATTCTTCAGGTCTGAGAATCACCAAAGAACTATGTTCGATCATCAAAAAATTAGATACCACCCGACCTGTTACTGAAGCGATTTGCAGTTTCTGGGATAGACCCGGAAAAACCTGGGAATATGCCCAACCCGCACTTGAATTGTTTAAGGTGGCTGGATACAATTACATGTGGCGCGAATATGAGAATGACCACCAAAAA
>CAIPKZ010000240.1 GCA_903865775.1 uncultured Prolixibacteraceae bacterium
ATGGTCATTCGATTGTCATTTGGTGGTCATTCAATTGTCATTGATAATCGTTATTAAAATCCTTTTACAGTTAATGACGTGAAGCTAATGACAACCATTGACGTGAAACTGATGACATAAAGCCCTAAAGATCAAGCTCCTTCATGATGGCATCGATCTTTTCATCGGCCAGTTTTTCAACCGCATCATAGTCGGCACGATTAGTCAGCGAACCGGCAAGTTCGAAATAGAATTTTATCTTTGGTTCAGTACCGGATGGGCGAACCGAAATTTTCGTTCCATCTTCAGTAAAGAATTGTAAAACTTCGGAAGTAATTTTCTGATTGATCGGGGTTTTCTCGCCAGTCAGGATATTTGTCGCAATATTTACTCCGTAATCTTTCACAATTTTGAGTCTGGAGCCACCCAATACTTTCGGCGGATTTGTCCGGAAATTCACCATCATCTGCTGAATTTCTTCGGCTCCGGTCTTTCCCTTCCGAACAACATATTTCATTTTTTCGCGCGAGAAACCATATTCCATATAGATATCAAGCAGCATTTCGTACAACGATTTGCCCTGATCTTTGGCCCACGCAACAATTTCAGCCATCAATGCACACGACGAAACGGCATCCTTGTCGCGCACGAAATCAGCCGGCATAAAACCAAAACTTTCTTCGCCACCGCCAATGTACACTTTTTGACCTTCGAGATCGCGGATTACCTCGGCAATGAATTTGAATCCGGTGAAAACATCATAGAAATCCACCTTGTTCCGTTCTGCTATTTTCGCAATCAATTCGGTAGTAACAATGGTTTTAACGACAAACTCGTTGCCTTTCAGCTTGTTGCTTAATTTTCGCTGATTGATGATATAATAAATAAAAACCAAGGCGGTCTGATTTCCATTCAGGATTACAAATTTGCCTTTGTCATTTTTAACAGCAACTCCAAGACGGTCGGCGTCAGGATCTGAAGCTAAAACTACGTCAGCATCAACTTCAACCGCTTTTGCAATGGCCATTTCCAGAGCAGCAGTTTCTTCCGGATTTGGCGAAATCACCGTTGGAAATTCGCCACTCACCACATCCTGTTCAGGTACATTGAAAATGTTGGTGAACCCAAATGCACGTAATGCAGCCGGAATCATGCGAACTCCGGTTCCATGAATCGGAGTATATACTATTTTTAAATCCTTTTGCCTTTGAACTACTTCAGGTGAAATGGAGACCGTTTTGACTTTTTCGAGGAAAAGATTATCCATTTCACTTCCCAAAACAGTGATCAGATTCTGATCTCCATTGAATTTGATGTCAGCAGCTGCAACTTTCGAAACCTCATCAATGATATTTTCATCGTGTGGCGAAACGATTTGTGATCCATCGTCCCAGTATGCTTTATAGCCATTGTATTCCTTTGGATTGTGCGATGCAGTGAGGATAATTCCACTTTGGCAACCCAATTCACGAACTGCAAACGACAATTCCGGAGTTGGCCGCAAATCTTCGAAAATATAAACTTTGATTCCATTGGCTGCAAAAATTCCGGCACTGGTTTCTGAAAACAATCGGCTATTGTTGCGGCAATCGTAGGCAATGGCCACCTTAATTTCAGAAAGATTGCCGAATTCCTTCTTTAGATAATTGCTCAGGCCTTGTGTAGCAGCTCCTACAGTATAAATATTCATTCGGTTTGTGCCGGCACCCATAATTCCTCTCAAGCCGCCGGTACCAAATTCAAGATCGCGATAAAACGAATCAACCAATTCAGTTGAATCGGCATTATTGAGCATCCGCCGAACATCGGCTTTTGTTGCTTCATCATAAACATCAGTCAGCCATTCAGCTGCTTTCTGTTTTACCTGATTTAAAACTTCCTGATTTGTTGCCATCTCTAAGTATTTACGATTAAACAATTTACAATTTAGCAAATCACAGATTTACTGATGAAAATATTCTACTAAGCTATCCCGCCAATGAGGAATTTGCAAACCAAAAATAAGTTTAATTTTCGACTTATTCATGACACTGTATGCCGGCCGTTGAACCGGAGAAGGATAATCTTCTGTAGCAATTGGCTTCACAAAACAAACGATTCCCGCAATATCAAAAATGGCTTTGGTAAAATCATACCAACTGGCAACGCCTTCGTTGGAATAATGGTAAATACCCGGAACAAATGCTTTTTCGCCCTTCACAACAGATGAGATGATCATTAAAATTGCCTGCGCCAGATCGGCTGCATTGGTTGGCGTACCAATCTGATCGGTAATCACGCCAAGTTCAGTCCTTTCATTTCCCAGGCGAACCATGGTTTTCACAAAATTATTTCCGAAAGCAGAATACAGCCACGAAGTGCGGATGATTAAATTTTCCGGATTGGATCTCTGACACAAAAGTTCTCCTTCCAACTTCGTCTTTCCATAGACTGATTGAGGATTTACCGGATTATCTTCACGATATGGTCTTGGACCGTTTCCATCAAACACATAATCCGTTGAAACATGGATTATCCTGCAGTTTATTTTAGCTGATTGTTCAGCCAGTATGCCGACGGCAGTTGCATTCAACAAAGTAGCAGTTGATTCATCGGTCTCGGCTTTGTCAACATTGGTGTAAGCCGCGCAATTAATCAGAAATTCAGGTTTATTTTCAG
>CAIPKZ010000241.1 GCA_903865775.1 uncultured Prolixibacteraceae bacterium
ATAGTTATAGTCATTAAAAAGCTCCGGTAAAATTACCGGAGCTTCAAAGATAAATTATATTGTTCTTTTTTTCTGAAAACCTTATAGAATATTCATTCCGTCAACAACATCCATGATTTCTTTTACAGAAGCGGCTGATTCAACCAAAAGAGCTTGTTCGTCAGCTGTCAGATTGATGTTGATGATTTTTTCGATGCCGTTTTTGCCTAATTTCACAGGAACACCTACGAAAACATCATTCAAACCAAATTCACCTTCCAATTTTACACAGCAAGGGAAAATTCGTTTCTGATCCATCACAATGGCTTCAACCATTTGTGCAGCAGCAGAGCCCGGGGCATACCATGCTGAAGTTCCCATGAGGTTAACCAATTCGCCGCCACCTTTTTTGGTACGGTCGATAATTTTGTCGAGGGTTTCCTTGTCGAGCAATTCAGTTACAGGAATTCCGGCAACAGTCGTGTAGCGGGGTAGCGGAACCATGGTGTCGCCATGACCGCCCATCAGCAAAGCTTGAATATCGCGAGGTGAAATATCCAGTGCTTCAGCAAGGAACGCACGGTAACGGGCAGTATCCAGAATACCAGCCATACCCATTACTTTATTTTTGCTGGTTTTGGCAACGGCATAAGCCACATAGGTCATTACGTCCAAAGGATTCGAAACGATAATGATTATAGCATTGGGCGAATGTTTGATTACGTTTTCGGTAACACTTTTTACGATACCGGCATTGATCGAAATCAAGTCATCACGGCTCATTCCCGGTTTACGTGGAACTCCTGAAGTGATGACCACAACATCAGAATCTGCTGATTTTGAATAGTCGTTGGTTGCTCCAACCATCCGGGTGTCATAAAAATTAATAGGGGCAGTTTGCCATAAATCCAATGATTTTCCTTCGGCCAAACCTTCTTTAATATCGAGTAAAACTACTTCGCTTACAATGTTCTTTTCGGCTACAATCTGCGCACAGGTAGCTCCAACATTTCCGGCACCAACAACTGTTACTTTCATAAATGGTATTTTTTTTGAATTGCTTTTTTTATTTACGGATGCAAAGATAAAAGGTAATTTGAAATGAGGAATTAATTTTCTTCGGGATTAACAATTTGATAAATCATACCAATTGGCACAATTCAAGTTAAATATAGATATAGTGATTTATGCAATTCAAGGAGGAGCTATTCCAAATTTAGTTGGAAGAACCTTTTTTCGAAGTGGCTAAAACCATCTTGACCCCGGTCTTGTTTCCCAGTTGCAAAACATCAACCATCGCCTGCACTGCAATCGTGTTATCACACCTGACAATGGCAAATGCTTCTTCGTTTCCCTTTTTTATTTTTAGCAATTCAGCTTCTATCTGAGAAAATTGAATCTGCTTGTCGTTGATGTAATATTTCAAATCTTTCGTGACCGATATGGCAATTTTTTCAGTTTGCTTGTTCATTTGCGGTGACTTGTCGGCCTGGGGAAGTGCTAATTTAATCGCTCCCGGAGTGATCATGGTCGAAACAATCAGGAAAAACAACATCAGGAAAAACATGATATCGCTGAAGGAATTCGAAAATACCTCAAAAGTCTGCTTCCTTTCGCTTCTGAAATTCATGATTAAAAAATTAAGTTCGTGTGTTTTTGAATAAACGACTGTCCTGATCCTATTTATTCAGGCATAGAAATGCACCTTTTACTATGGTATATTTATCGCGTCGATGAACCGGATGCTGTTGAATTCCCATTTCTGCACCAACTTGTCAACTCTGCTGTTTAAATAATGATACGAAACGTAAGCAATAATCCCAATAGTTAGTCCGACGCCGGAAGTAATTAGCTTTTCATAGAGTCCTCCTGAAATGAGAGAAATACTGATATTATCGGCAAGCGAGATGTTGTAAAAAATCTTGATTACCCCGGAAATGGTTCCGATAAAACCTAACATAGGGGCAACACCGGCAATTACGCCAAGAAAGTACAGATTTCCTTCGTATTTATATACCTCCAGTTTACCTTCCATCTCCATCTGATCGTGAATATCACGGATAGGTCTGCCCAGGTTTTTCAATCCTTTCATCAGGATGCGCGATTCAGAACAGTTGGCCGAAGAGCATAAAGCCATGGCCGATTCAACTTTGCCGTCTTTAATCAACTCATTGAGTTTTTCAAAAAATGCAGGATCCAACTGCTTCTGGCCTCTCAGGTAAAAAAACCGGTCGACAAAGATAAAGATGGCAATAAATGACAGTGCAAATAAAGGTACCATCAACCATCCGCCTTTCAGAATAAGATCAAAATATGGAATTTCGGTTGCAGTTGCTAACAATATTATCATTGAATTGAATTTTAAAATTTAATCAGGTATATAACGGTCTAAAATCGTGCTTCGTATGCAACAGGCAGACTTTCTGTTTTTGCCTTTGAATCAAGCCCAAATAAAAGGTCAAATATGGGCAATTTATTCCAAATTAGGAGAAGGAGAATTCCCGTGGGTCAAAAAATTTAATGATTCCGGATTTTATTTAATCCATGGAGAAACAGTTTTTTTCAGGTATTTCATGTTACTTTGAAAAAGCTAAACTTTTTGTTGAGGTAAAGGTTATATCTACTGAAAAAAAACAATTCAATTATGGCAGACAGATTATCAGATCCAATTGGCCGGTTAATGGGCTTACGCTATAAATCTCATCCCTGGCACGGTGTCTTTATCGGCAAAGATGCACCCGAAAATGTAGTTGCATTCATTGAAGTTGTACCAACGGATACCGTGAAGTACGAGATCGATAAGGAAAGTGGATTCCTCAAAATTGACCGTCCACAGAAATATTCGAATGTGGTACCTGCCTTGTATGGATTTATTCCTCAAACTTATTGTGGCGATGAAGTTGGCCGATATTGTATGGAAAAAAACGGCAAGGTTGGAATTAAAGGAGATGGTGACCCGATTGATATCTGCGTTTTAACTGAAAAGACCATTGCTCATGGCGACATTTTAGTTGATGCCCGGCCTATTGGAGGATTCAGGATGATTGACGGAAATGAAGCGGATGACAAAATTATTGCTGTATTAACTAATGATGTGGTTTACAGCGAATACAAAGATTTATCGGATCTTCCGGATATTGTGGTGGAGCGCCTGAAACATTATTTCCTGACGTACAAAGATATGCCCGGTAAAATCAGCAATACCGAAATAACTCACATCTATGGTTGTGAAGAAGCTCTTGAAGTGATCAAATGTTCGATCGATGATTACCATCAACGGTTTGATAACATCGGGATTTTGTTGTAGTAGCCCCACCCAAACCAAGAGCCTCCCCCAAACCCCCTCCAAAAGAGGGGGCTTAAAAATCGGAATTATAAGGATATTGCTTTTTATAAGGATTCGTCAAAAGTCTCCCCTTCGGGGAGATTTAGAGGGGCTGTTTCTTCTTTAAGTTCAGATATGAATAATTGAATCCATTTTTTTCGTCATACAAATCTTCCCTGAAAATTTCTTCCCATTCCTGAAAATCAATTTCAGGGAAATATACATCGGCATCGAAATCGCGGTGAACCAGAGTTAGGTAAAGTTTGCCTGCGAGTGGAAAAAACTGACGGTAAATCATTCCGCCACCGATGATAAATGCTTCTTCCTCGTTTTTTACAGCCTCGGCGGCCTCGCTGATTGAATAAACCATTTCGCAACGATCAAATTGCTCTTCCGGAATGTCGGTAATTACAATATTCCGTCGGTTTGGCAACGCTCCTTTTGGCAGCGAAAGCAGAGTGTTCCGACCCATAATAACCGGATGCCCCGTTGTAATTTGCTTGAACCGTTTCAAATCATTGGGTAGATGAAACAACAATTCGTTGTTTTTACCAATTGCAAAATTTTGGGCAATGGCTACTATAATTGAGATATTCTGTTGTATCATGTTCATTTATTTTATACAGCTACTTTTCCGGCAATATGCGGATGCGCCTGATAACCGGTCAATTCAAAATCTTCAAATTTAAAATCAAAAATACTTTTCACTTCCGGATTGATTTTCATCTGAGGAAGAGGGTATGGTTCACGCGTCAACTGCAGATTAACCTGTTCCATATGGTTTAGGTATATGTGCGCATCTCCCAAGGTATGGATAAATTCTCCGGGTTGCAGTCCGCAAACCTGCGCCATCATTAAGGTTAGCAAGGCATACGATGCGATATTGAACGGAACGCCAAGGAAAATATCGGCGCTACGTTGGTAAAGCTGGCAAGATAATTTTCCATCGGCCACATAAAACTGAATCAGTAAGTGGCATGGAGGAAGCTTCATCTGATCGATTTGTCCGACATTCCAGGCGCTCACCAAATGACGGCGCGAGTCCGGATTATTTTTCAGGCTATTCACCACCTGGGTAATCTGATCGATATTCTTTCCGTCCGGAGTTGGCCATGAACGCCACTGGTAGCCATATACAGGTCCCAGTTCACCGTTTTCGTCAGCCCATTCGTTCCAGATTTTCACGCCATTCTCCTGAAGATATTTCACATTGGTATCGCCCGTTAGAAACCAAAGCAATTCATGAATAATCGACTTCAGGTGTAATTTTTTTGTAGTCAGTACCGGAAAGCCTTCTGATAGATTGTATCTTGACTGGTACCCAAAAACGCTGATCGTTCCGGTTCCGGTGCGGTCGCTTTTATTAGTTCCATTGGTTATTACATGGCTCAGTAGATCAAGATATTGCTTCATTTTTTTAGCCCTTTGATATGTTCGTTTTATCCATCGGCAAGGTAAAAAGTTTTCTCGTGAAATGCCAAATGGATTAAAAAAAGATCACAGGTAGTATCTGCTTCATTTGCAAAGCTATCGGTGATTGTATGTTTTTCCCAAAACTGAAAAGTCGCAATAGAATTAAGATAACGAAGGCGAGGTTTCAGATTTGTGATTGTATTTGAAAACGATCGGAAAAATGATGGTTAGAAGTAAGGCATAACCAGCAAATACATACCAAATTGTTGGCCATGAGCGGCTGATTAGTTTCCCTCCTTCACCATATACCGAATAGAAATCGACCACAGCGCCACTTGCATATCCACCAAATATGGCACCCAAACCATTGGTAAGCATCATAAACAATCCCTGAGCGCTGGCACGTATTTCAGGTTTCGCTTCAGTTTCGACGAACAGCGAACCTGAAATATTAAAAAAATCGAATGCCATGCCATAAACAATCATCGACATAATTAACAATGGCAATCCGCTTCCGGGGTTACCTAGCCCGAATAAGGCGAAACGCAGTACCCAGGCCATCATACTCATCAGCATAACTTGTTTGATACCGAATCTGCGCAGAAAAAAAGGAATGGTCAGGATAAACAATGTTTCTGACATTTGCGATATCGACAATAGAATTACAGAATGCTTCACCCCAAAGGAGTCAGCAAATTCAGGAATATCTTTAAAACTTCCAATAAACAGATCTCCATAAGAGTTGGTAATTTGCAGTGCTGCTCCTAAAAGCATTGAAAACAGGAAAAAGATGATCATCTTTCTTGATTTGAACAGCACAAGTGCATCAAGTCCAAATGCAGAAAGCAACGATTTACGCTCGCTTTTTGCCGGAGGACATTGAGGTAAAGTGAATGAATATAAAGCCATTACTAAGGAGGCGACAGAGCCCACATAAAGTTGAGCATTGGAATTTTTAAAGCCTGACAGGTCGACTACCCACATTGCAACAATAAATCCAATGGTTCCAAAAGTGCGGATTGGGGGAAATACTTTGACGATGTCATACTTGTGTTCCTCCAGCGCATTATAAGCTACGGTGTAGTTTAGCGAGATGGTTGGCATGTAGAAAAATAAGTTTACCAGCATAGCCCAGTAAACGTGATCGTAATCAGTAACTGTTGAGGCATAAAAAAGTGCTGCAGAGCCCAAAAGATGACAAATGCCTAAAAGCCGTTCGGCATTGATCCACTTATCAGCAATAATGCCAATGATTCCAGGCATGATAAGAGACGCTATGCCCAATGTGGCGAAGATTGAGCCAATTTGTCCACCTTCGAAATTAAGGGTCCGTCCCAAATATCCCCCAAGTGAAATCAACCATGATCCCCAGATGAAAAATTGGAGAAAACTCATCACGATAAGCCGATTCTTGATTCCCATAAATAATTTTTTGAGTTGTATAGTTTTAGCGGCTTTAAAACTACTAAAATCTACGTATTCAAAAAGGGAACTAACAATCTTAAACCGCTTAATTTGAAAAAATCAAGGTAAGGACAATTGACTGAAAAATAGGGACTGGTTTATTCTTTTTTTCTTCGGGTTATTTCGTCCCGGATAGCTGAAGCTTTTTCGTAGTCTTCGGCATGAATTGCATTATTCAGCATTTGAGAAAGTTCGGCAGAAGTGTATTTTTCGTATTCATGTTTTCCTTTCTTAGGCTCGTCGCTCGATAATTGATGCCATTCTTCCTGTGTATGCTCGTTTTCGAATTCAATAACAATTCCGGCGCGATCTAAAATTTCGTCCGTAGTATAAATCGGACAATCGAACCGCAACGCCAGGGCAACTGCATCCGAAGTCCGCGAATCAATAACAACCTCCACATCGCCTTTGACGCAAATAAGCTCTGAATAAAAAATTCCTTCCTCCAGTTTATTAATAATGACTTCAGTAATGATGATATCGAAAGAAGATGCCAGGTATTTGAAAAGGTCGTGCGTTAGCGGGCGTGGTGGTTTCAGTCCTTCAAGCTGGATGGCTATTGACTGTGCTTCGATGGGGCCTATGATAATTGGTATCCGGCGGTCGCCATTTTCTTCAGCCAGCACCAAAGCGTAAGCGCCTGACTGTGACTGACTAACTGACAACCCTAATATGTTGAGTTTGATTTTCTGCATTTGGATGTTAATAGCATAACTATGGGTAACAAATATAGGAATTGTTTTATATTCTATCGGGGTATTTCGTCCTTTGCATTCTACTTTTATTTAATTTCTTTGTTTCTGAAAAACTATAAATTGGTATTGTTCAGACCAAAATAAATCTAAAAAAACAATCCAACGGTTTGGTTATCATTTAAATTTGTCTACTTTTGCAGTCCAAAGTTTTCGAGCAGGCCCGATAAGTGGCAATCAATTGGTTCCCGCCTGCCGGAAGGAATATTAAAACAGATTGAAATGTACGCAATTGTAGAAATTGCCGGTCAGCAAATGAAAGTTGAGAAAGGCCGGAAAATTTATGTACACCGTTTGGAAAATGCCGAAGGCGAAACCGTTGTTTTTGACAAGGTTCTTTTGGTTGACGACGAAGGTGCTGTAAAAGTTGGAACTCCTGTTGTTGAAGGTGCAAGTGTAACTGCTACCGTAGTTGAACACCTCAAAGGAGATAAGGTATTGGTCTTCAAAAAGAAAAGAAGAAAAGGTTACCAGAAAATGAATGGTCACCGTCAATACCTGACCAAAATTCAAATTGAAGAAGTAATAGGTTAACATTAAAAAAAATTTACCATGGCTCATAAGAAAGGTGCGGGTAGTTCAAGAAACGGTCGCGAATCGGAAAGCAAAAGACTCGGCGTTAAAATTTACGGCGGTCAGGCTGCAACAGCTGGTAACATTATTGTTCGCCAGAGAGGTACTGTTCATCATCCAGGTTTAAATGTTGGTATTGGCAGAGACCATACCTTATTTGCTTTGATCGACGGAACGGTTGTCTTCAAAAAAAGAAGAGATCACAAATCGTTTGTTACGGTTGAACCTGTAGTTGCTGCAGAAGTAAACTAAGACGATTAAAGATATTCGTTGAATAATCTCCTGCTTTTCCGAAGGCAGGAGATTTTTTTGTTTTAAATTTGTCGTTCCAAACACAAAAAAGACCCAAAATGCTCAATCTGAAATTTATACAGGAAAATCCGGAAGTGGTAATTTCCAAACTGAAAAAGAAACATTTCGATGCTTCTGCAATTGTTCAGCAAATCAATGCTTTATCAGGAAGGAAAAACGAAATACAGGCCGCTGCGGATCAATGCAAGGCTGATATGAACAAAATATCCAAAGAAGTTGGGTTACTGATGCGCGAAGGCAAATCTGACGAAGCCAATGCTGCCAAGAACCGCACGGTTGAACTCAAAGATGCCATCAAACAACTCGACGAAGATTTTGCCCGGATCGATCAGGAAGTGTTCAATCTTCAGGTTCTCATGCCCAACCTTCCCTCCGATTTGGTTCCTGAAGGGCGGACTCCGGAAGATAATCTGAAAGTAAAAAGTCATGGAGAAATTCCTGTTTTACCTGAAAATAGCGTTCCCCACTGGGATTTGGCCAAAAAATATGATATCATCGATTTTGAGTTGGGTGTAAAAATTACCGGAGCAGGATTCCCGGTTTATAAAGGAAAAGGTGCACGGTTACAACGTGCCTTGATTAATTTCTTTTTGGACGAGGCCCGCAATTCAGGATACCTCGAAATTCAACCACCGTATATGGTGAACGAAGAATCTGGTTTCTGTACCGGAAATTTACCCGACAAAGAAGGCCAGATGTACCATGATAAAACGGATAATCTTTACCTGATTCCTACGGCAGAAGTTCCGGTGACCAATATTTACCGCGATGTGATTTTGGAAGCGAAAGATTTGCCTGTCAAAAACACAGCTTACAGTGCCTGTTTCCGCCGTGAAGCTGGTTCGTACGGCAAAGATGTTCGGGGATTGAATCGTCTTCACCAATTTGACAAAGTAGAAATCGTACAAATTGCTCATCCTGATAATTCGTATGAATTACTCGACCAGATGGTAGCTCACGTAACCGGATTGGTCGAAAAGCTGGAATTGCCATATCGCATCCTGCGTTTGTGTGGTGGCGATATGAGTTTCACCTCAGCGCTCACCTACGATTTTGAAGTTTTCTCGGCTGCTCAGGAAAAATGGCTCGAAGTGAGTTCGGTTTCGAACTTCGAAAGTTTTCAGGCAAACCGTTTGAAACTTCGTTACCGCGATGAAGCAACAAAGAAACCGGTAATTGCTCATACCTTGAACGGAAGCGCTTTGGCTTTACCACGTATTCTGGCGGCCTTACTCGAAAACAACCAAACTCCGGAAGGAATTCGAATTCCAAAAGTCTTGGTTCCGTATTGCGGGTTTGAGATGATTGACTAAAAAACAAGAAAAAAGAAAAAAAGTAAATAGTATTGTTTTAAAGAGGCTGTTCTGGATTATTTTCCGGAACAGCCTCTTTTTCGATTTTTAACTTATTGTTTTTCTATAAGCCCTGAAGTTTTTTCTTATCTCTAAACAAACTTACTACGCGATAAAATACCAAATATTGTAAGATGCTGCAAATAGTTTATTTTGGCAATATAAACTTGTTTATATTTGCAAGATAAACTTAGTGGTTTATGGTATTTAAAACCGATATTGAACAGGCATATCAGCTTCAGCAAGCTAGTCTGGGGCCAAAGGGCGGGTTAATAAACCGTACCTACATGCAAAATATTAATTTGTCATTAAGACATGTTGAGGTCATTTCAGGTGTTAGGAGGTGTGGAAAAAGTACTTTTCTGAAGCAGATAATGCTTCAATACATTGAATTAGCATATTTTAACTTTGAAGATTCACGCATATTTGGATTTGAAGTAGGTGATTTTCAGAAGCTCGATGAAGTTATTGGTTCAGGCAAAACAGCTTATTTTTTTGACGAGATTCAGAATGTTCAAGCTTGGGAAATTTTTGTTCGTCAATTGCACGATCGGGGTGAAAAAGTCTATATTACTGGTTCAAATGCCTCACTTCTAAGCAAAGAGCTTGGGACCCGCCTTACCGGAAGGTATATAGGTCACGAGTTATTCCCATTTTCATATCCTGAATACTTGCTTTTCAAAGGTCAGGAAAATAATAGCTCTTCATATGAAGTTTATTTACAAAATGGCGGGTTCCCTGAATATCTGGATTCTGAAAAAACCGAGATCCTTCAGAGTCTTTTAAAAGATATTGTTTACCGGGATATTGCGATACGCTATAATATTAAGAATACCAGATCGCTGATGGATATCACTCTTTTCCTGATTTCAAATGTTGGAAAGGAATTTACCTTTAACAGCATTCGTAATAATTTCTCCATTGGTTCTGCGAACACAGTTTCTGATTATCTCACGTGGCTTCAGGATTCTTATTTGTTTTTCTTTCTGCCCCGTTTTAGCTGGTCGTTGAAGGCAAGTGCAGTGAATCCACGTAAGGTTTATGCTGTTGATAATGGGATGGTTAATGCAAATTCACTTAGTTTTTCGAAAGACAAAGGAAGATTGCTTGAAAATGCAGTTTATATCCACCTTAGACGAATATATTCTTCCATTTTTTATTTCAGGGAAAAGGGTGAATGTGATTTTGTTGTTTTCAAAAACGATCAGTCGGTCATCCTGATCCAGGTGTGTCTGGAAGTACATGGAGAGAACAAAGATCGGGAAATAAACGGATTAGCAGAGGCTATGGAATTCTTCAAGCTCTCTGAAGGGACAATAGTCACTCTCAATCAATCGGATACAATTATTATAAATTCAAAACAAATCAATTTGATTCCTGGATATCTGTTTATGACCTTGGAATAGGATTGATCCATATTTCTGATAAAGCACATGAATATTATTTGCTGGTTGCACAATCCACCATGTTTTTCCTATCTTTAAGCAAATTGAAAATTCGATGAAACTACCAAATATTGTCAAAAACGACAGCTATCTCGAACCGTTTGCTCCCACAATAATAGCTCGGTTGAAGGCTGCTCAGGTCATGGAGAAAGAAATTCTGCAGGGCGCAAGTCTTCCCGATTTTTCGCAGGGACACAAATGGTATGGCTTGCACCACGAAAACAATCAGTGGATTATTCGCGACTGGGCACCGAATGCCACTGCAATTTTTCTCATCGGTCAGTTCAACGATTGGCAGGAAAGTCCTGAATATGCTCTTCATCCAATCGGTTCAGGAAACTGGGAAATAATACTTCCTCTCGAAAAGATGAACCATGGTGATTTGTATGCCTTTTCAACTTTTTGGGAAGGTGGTCAGGGGAAGCGGGTCCCCGCCTGGGCCAATCGCGTGGTTCAGGACGATCATACCAAAATATTTAATGCCCAGGTTTGGGCTCCTGAAGAGCAATACAACTGGAATAATGCCGGATTCAAACGATCGTCGGAAGCACCTTTGATATATGAAGCACACGTTGGAATGGCGGGCGAAAGTGAACGTGTACACACGTATAACGAATTCCGGACCGATATTTTGCCCCGCGTTCAGAAGGCCGGTTATAATACCATTCAGTTCATGGCAATTCCTGAACATCCGTATTACGGAAGTTTTGGCTATCATGTGTCCAGCTTTTTTGCACCATCATCGCGCTTTGGAACTCCGGAAGAATTGAAACAGCTGGTTGATGCAGCCCATGGAATGGGAATTTCGGTGATCATGGACCTGGTTCATTCCCATGCCGTAAAAAACGAGCTCGAAGGATTGGGAAAATATGACGGGACACGCTACCAGTTTTTCCACGATGGTGCAAAAGGCGAACATCCTGCCTGGGATTCGTATTGTTTCAACTACGGCAAACCCGAAGTGATTCATTTTCTCCTTTCCAATATCCGTTACTGGCTCGAAGAATTTAAGTTCGACGGTTACCGCTTCGATGGCGTGACCAGTATGTTGTATTTCGATCATGGACTTGGAAAAGCTTTTACCTGTTACGACGACTATTTTAATGCCGGACTTGATCAGGATGCCTTTTCATATTTCATTATGGCTAACCGATTGATTCATGAACTGAATCCAAACGCACTTTCGATTGCAGAGGAAATGAGCGGATTACCCGGATTGGCCACACCGCACAAAGATGGCGGTCTCGGCTTCGATTACCGCATGGCGATGGGAGTTCCTGATTTCTGGATCAAAACGATCAAGGAAGTTCAGGATGAAAACTGGGATGTTGGAACCATTTTCCACGAAATGAATTCGAAACGCCTCGATGAAAAAGTGGTAAGTTATGCTGAATCACACGATCAGGCCTTGGTGGGCGACAAAACCATTATCTTCAGGCTGATTGATAAGGAAATGTACTTCAGTATGCATAAAAATCAGCCCAATCTGGCTGTTGAGCGTGGTATCGCATTGCATAAAATGATCCGGTTGGCAACCTTGTCGTGTGCCGGAGGCGCTTACCTGAATTTCATGGGAAATGAATTTGGTCATCCCGAGTGGATTGATTTTCCAAGGGAAGGCAACAACTGGTCGTACCTGCATGCCCGACGGTCATGGAGTCTGGAAGACAACAAAGAACTGAAATATTGCTGGTTGTCTGATTTCGACAGGGAAATGATCACTCTGGTTAAGAAATCGAAACTCATCGAAATTCCGGATGTGAAATGGGTTTTTGATCACAAAGGAAATAAGATACTGGCCTATACACGAGGCGATTATTTGTTTGTTTTCAACTTTCATCCGAATGAATCATTCGTTGATTTTGGAATCCCATTACCTGCTTCGAAGTATAAAATTGTTTTGAATACCGATGACGCTCAGTTTGGCGGACAAAATCGTATTGATTCAAGTTTAAGTTATAATACTGTTCCTGAAGGCGGATTATACAGTCAGCATTATTTACTTCTGTATCTGCCTGCCCGCACGGCTATGGTTCTGGAGAGGCAGGCCGTCAAAAAGGTTCGGTAATGCGATACTGAAGAAATGGCTGAATGGTTGAATTGTAAAATGGTTGAATGATTAGATGGTTAAATGATTGAATGGTTCAATTGTTTCATTTTCAAATCTTCAAATTGTTTCATTTTCAAATCTTTGTTTATGTCTCTAATTACGAAAATACAAATACCTGATTTTCAATCGAAGATAGATCATACGAAAAGCATCATGTTTATGGGTTCATGTTTTTCCGAGAATATGGGGCAGAAACTGATCGACCAGAAATTCAACGTGGATATGAATCCGTTTGGCATTCTGTACAATCCTGAATCGATTGCCAACAGTTTGAAAAATTTGCTCGAAAAAAGTGTTTTTACTGAAGCTGATTTGTTTCAGGATCAGGGATTGTGGAATAGTTTTGCGCACCATAGCCGATTTTCAGATGTCAGGAAAGAGGTGGTTCTTGAAAAAATAAATAAGAGGATTGCTGTTTCATCCGAATTTCTGAAAACAGCCGATTTTTTGATTATCACTTTCGGATCAGCCTGGATTTACCAGCTCAAAAATTCGGGTCGAATTGTATCCAATTGCCATAAAATCAATGCTGTTGAATTTAGGCGATTAAGGCTTGAAGTGCTTGAAATTAATGAACTTTACTACGAATTATTCACTGAAATCTGGAGAGTAAATCCCCGCTTAAAAATCATTTTTACAGTCAGTCCGATTCGTCATTGGAAAGATGGTGCAGTTGAAAACCAGGTAAGCAAATCTACTCTGTTGCTGGCTATCGACCATCTTATAAAAGACTTTGCAGACCGGGAGTTGAGTTATTTCCCGGCCTACGAAATCATGATGGATGAACTGCGCGATTACCGCTTCTATGCTGAAGATATGATTCATTTGAGCCCGGTTGCCATTGATTATATTTTCGACCGGTTTACAAAGTCGATGTTTACGGTTGAAAGTATGGAAATAGCCAAAGAGGTTATAAAAGTTCGGAAGGCAATGGAACATCGGCCGGTAAATCCGCAGACTGCCGAATTCAGAAAGTTTATCAATTCCAGTTTGGTTCAGATCGGCCAGTTGAGCCAAAGATTGCCGTACTTGGATTTTACATTGGAAAGAGAATATTTTGAGCATAAAATGACCAATCTGACGGACTTGGAGGGAAAGTGAGTTGCTGGGTTAGATCCAGTAAATTGCAAAATAAAATAGATTATCCGGAAATGGTTTCGTATCTTAAATTCGAAATTTAAAGGCTATGATTTACGAAGAACAATCTTTTAACCAGGACTTTATTGATGATCCTGATTTGCATCAGAAAATTATTGATGCACTCCCTATTCCAATTTTTTACCGCGATTTGAAAGGCATTTACAAGGCCTGCAATTTGGCACAGGAAAAGTTACTCGGGTTGCCCAAGGAAATGATCATTGGTAAAACTGTTTTCGACATTCAACCTACCGAAATTGCCGAAATGTATGCCCAACGCGATCAGGAATTGCTGGATAGTCCGGGGGATCAGAGTTATGAAGCAAAATTCCGCGATGCAGCCGGCCTGTTGCGCGATGTGGTTTTCAACAAAGCTGTAATTCGCAACAACCAGGGAGAAATTATGGGCATTGTGGGCTCAGTTTTCGATATTACCGAGCGCAAAAAAGCAGAACGTAAACTTGAAAAAGCCCGCGAAGCGACTGTAATTGCAGGTGCAATGATGCATAAAATCAGGGCCGGGATCATTATTGTCGACAGTGAATTGAAAGTCATTGATTCGAATGAAGCATTTGCCAGGGTCTTCGGGACTGAGATCGAAGAACTTTATGAAACAATACCCGGATTGCACGGTGCAGATTTGAAAGAACTTGTGCCGGATATCATCTACAAAATGTTCTCGTCTACTTTGCTCTCCGGAGAAAATATGGCCGAACGCGATTTGAAGATTCAGAATAAGCTCCTGCACATTTCGGTTATTACCATCTATAAACACCGGGTTGTAGGTGCCCTAATCCGCGATATGTCGGCACCATCGTTGGTTCGCGAAGAAATTATCAGCAGGGCACAGCGGGTAAACCGCAAAAATCTGGATACGGTTCAGAAGATTGCTTTTCTCTTAGGTGACAATGCCTCGCAGACAGAAGAACTGCTGAATTCGATCATTGAAGCATACAAATACGGCGACGATGAGTGAAGATTATCACATAGAAATTGATGTTCAGCAACTCAACCGGCATGGACAGGTTGTTTGCGGCGATGTCTTTAAATCGCGGCAAATTAAGGCTGAAGGACGAACGATCCTGGTGCTTTCAGATGGTATCGGGCACGGCGTGAAGGCGAATGTTCTGGCTACTCTTACCGTCTCGATGGCTCTAAACTACACTTCATTTCATACCAGACCCGAAGTGGCAGCCAATATTTTCATGCGGGCATTACCCAAAAGCGTTGATGGAAAAGAGAGTTACGCAACGTTTACAATCATCGAAATCGAACAGGCTGGTGAAGTACGGATTATCAATTACGATAATCCCCGCTCAATTATTTTCAGAAGAGGACAGGTTTTTAATCCTAAAGAATTTCACATACCAATCCGAGGCGAAGAAAATGTTGGCAAAATTCTGCGGATACGCGAATTTACACCCACGCTCGAAGACCGGATTATTTTCATGACTGATGGAATAAATCAGTCGGGATTGGGAAGCACAAAATATCCTACCGGTTGGGGCCTTGAGGATATTGCCCTGTTTGCGGAAAAGCAGATTGCCCGCGAGAATGAAATTTCAGCCACCAAACTGGCCCGTAAAATATTGAATCAGGCCTCGATGAACGATTCATTTGAAATCCGCGATGATGCAACTTGCGGTGTGGTATATTTCAGACAGCCGCGGGAATTCATGCTCATTACCGGGCCTCCATTCTATAAAATCAAGGACACCGATTTTGTACGCAGGATACAGGAGTTCCCGGGCAAAAAGATTATTTGTGGTGGAACAACGGCCGAAATTATTGCCCGTGAAATGGATATCGAAATTAATATTCAGCACCGGTTTTCGGAGAAAACCTTACCTCCGGCGGCTAAAATGGAGGGGTTTGAAATTGTTACGGAAGGAATTTTAACTCTTGGTCGCGTTGAAGAAATTCTGGAAACCTACACAACCGATATGCGGCTGGGCGACAGTCCTCCGGAAGAAGTAGTCAAACTTCTGACCCAGCACGATATTATCCACATCATCGTTGGAACCCGCATCAACTGGGCGCATCAGGATCCCGACCAACCTGTTGAACTTGAGATACGAAAATCAGTAGTCAAAAGGGTTGTCCGTTTGCTCGAAACCCGGTTTTTTAAAAAAGTGATTCTGGATTTTGTTTAAGGCAATTACAAATCATTCAGCAGAAAATCTTTTAAATGAACCTGTTCAATGCCTTGATAATTGCTTCCTGCATTGTATTCATCCATAGTAACAACATATTTGCGGTAGTTATCTGCAATTTTCAACAAGTTTCCAAATTCACGTTTCTCTGTATTTTCATCAATCAGCATAAATGCCACCTGAACGTATATTGTAATGCCATTCTTTTCGGCGATAAAATCAATTTCTGAAGTCCCCAGTTGCCCAACAAATACTTTATAGCCAGATCGGAGCAAGTGAAGATAGACTGCATTTTCCATCACTTTATTAATGTCTTTTCTTTGGTCGAATCCACAGATACAATTCCGAAGTCCAATATCTTCGAAATAATACTTTTCACCTACTTCAAATATTTTTAATCCGAAAATATCATATCGTGGAACTTTGTAAATAAAAAAAGCACTTGAAAGTGGTTTCAGATAATTCAATACAGCTTGTGTCGTAATAGTTGTACGCTGTGATTTCAGGTATTTAGCAATATTACTGGCCGAAAACAGACTACCCACATTGTCTGCAAGGTATTCAATAAGATTTTCCAGAAATTGAATATTTCGGATTCCTTCGCGTGCTACAACATCTTTTAGCAGGATGGTGGAATAAACATTACGAAGGTACTCGAATACCGAAAACTCATCTAACCCAATCACTTTCATATAAGGCATACCACCAACTGTAAGGTACTTACTCAGGTTTTCAGTCGTATTTTGTAACTGAAAGAAATTCAGGAACTCATCGTATCCTAACGAATGAACGGTAAACTCAATGTACCTTCCGGCCAGGAAAGTGGCCAATTCTCCTGAAAGCATATTGGCATTGCTTCCACTGCAAAAAATATCACAGCAATTTTCGAACAAAAGACTTCGGAGCGCTTTCTCAAAATACTTTATCTCTTGTATCTCATCAATAAAAAGGTAGTTTTTGGCATTTGCAATCAAATTCATTTTTACATACGAATACAGATTATCAGCATCCGAAATATGTTCGTGCGGTTTAAGCTCTTTATTGATATAAATGATATTGGCTGAAGGATTTGTCTGCCTGATTTCAGCTATCAATTGAAAAAGAATATAGCTTTTCCCTACCCTGCGTTGCCCCGAAATAACCTTTATAATCTCTTTATCGATAAATGGCTTGATCCGTTCAGTATAAACCTGACGGGGAATAAAAGGCCTTGCTTTTAAAATATCATCTATCATGATTGACATTTGTCTGTATAAAACTATTATTATCTATTACGATAGACAAAAATACAAATATTTATTTATTTATCAAACATGCTTAAAGGCCGACTCCAATAATCCTGGTCCGAGTTGCCGATTTACCTCGATTGCACATCCAATTATGATTTCAGTTATTTTGTTGATTTCCATGATAGGTTATTTCTTAATTACACAGAGGACCACTGAGGAAAACAAAAAAGTCTCTGTGCAACTCTGTTTAATATTTTTCATCATTGTTCTATCATTTTTCAAACCGGGCCGACGAACTGCTGATTGGTACGCCGGATTATCAGCATATATGCCACCAATCCTCTATTGGTTCCGGCATTCCATGGGATCTGATGTTCACCTAATTCCGACTCTTTAAGCATCTCAAGCGGGATTCCATCCTTCAATCAGACTAATTAATTGCTGTCAAATTAGTCTTTCACAATCTTTCTGAACTCAAAATTCTCTCCTGATTTAATCTTTAGCAGAAATACTCCGGGAGAGAAATACTTAGTTTTTACCGTTGTCCTATCTTGCATTTTACTCATGAAATCAACCTGACCGAAGAGTTTAATTCATCAAATTCAGTCATCTACTGGATGAAAATTAACTCAGAAAGATGCAGTTTAGAACTTTTAGAACAAATATCTATGTTAATCAAGTATCTTTATCGAAACCAGATTGGTTCTAAATAGCAACTAAAATTATTGCGCAAGCCATACAGTGTTTCAACAAATCTATTACTTTTACACCATACTGTACCAATTACAATAAACCTAAAAACAGATCCAATGAAAACCATTATTCTCATTTTTGCGATTTTCGCTCTTGGGTCCGCAGTGGTGCGTGCACAGGATCAATCCATTCATTTAAGTTCGCTGGGATTTCTCCCGGAATCGTCCAAAAAAGCTTCGATTGCTGGCGAGGCAAAATCGTTTGTGATTAAACGTGTTTCTGATCAAACCAAAGTGTTCGACGGAAAGCTTTCTATCGCTGTTTTCCAGAAAGATGTGAGCCAGTCGGTTTCGGTAGCCGATTTTTCGTCGTTTACAAAAGGTGGAAAATATTACCTTGAAACATCTGATGGAGCCAAATCCATCGAGTTCGAGATTTCTCCAACGGTTTATAATCAGGCTTTTTATACCAGTATGCGCGGGTTTTACCTGTGGCGTTGCGGTACCGCAGTGGAAGGAACATACAATGGTATTCACTATGCACATGAAGCCTGTCACCTCAAAGACGGATACGAAGATTTTCAGGGGAAGCCAGACCAACTGCGCGACGGAACCAAAGGCTGGCACGATGCCGGCGACTATGGTAAATATATAACCAACGCCGGAATCACCGTTGGAATGATGTTCATGACCTGGGATCAGTTTCAGAATAAATTGAAAAAATTCTCGTTGGATCTTCCTGAAACGGCTAAAGGTTATCCCGATTTCCTGAAAGAATTGAAATGGGAAATGGATTGGGTACTCACCATGCAATATGCCGATGGCTCAGGAAAAGTGGCCCACAAATTAACTTCAAAAAATTTCGAACCATTTTGTAAACCCGAAGAAGACCTGCAGAAAAGATATTTTACCGACTGGAGTTCTGCTGCAGTGGCTAATTTCGTTGGGATGACCGCTCAGGCAGCGCGCTATTTCGAACCTTATGACAAAGTCTATGCAAAGAAATGTCTGGAAGCTGCAAAACATAGTTATAAATTCCTGAAAGAAAATCCGGAAGACAAGGTTTTCAAACAAGGCGAATTTAAAACAGGAGGTTATGAAACGACTGATCTGGACGACCGATTGTGGGCCGCTGTCGAACTATGGGAAACCACCGGCAATCCGGAGTATCTGGCAGATTTTGAAAGCCAAGCCAAAGTGCTCGATTTCAAGATTGATGAAAACTGGGATTGGGGCGATATTTCGAACCTTGGAATGTTTGAATATGCCTTATCGAAAAGATCAGGAAAGAATCCGGAAGTGTTGAATGCCATCAAAAAAAATATCATTGAAGTAGCCAATTCGATCGCCAAAAATGCTGAAGCCGATGTTTATGGACGTCCTTTGGTTCAGTATTACTGGGGATGTAACGGAACTATTGCCCGTCAGGTGCTGAACCTTCAGGTGGCAAATCTGATTTCGCCGGATAAGAAATACATTCAAACTTCGCAGGATGCGATCGCACATATCTTTGGCCGGAATTATTACAACCGTTCGTATGTTACCGGACTGGGAATTAATCCTGCGATGAATCCACATGACCGTCGTTCAGGTTCGGACAATGAAATTCAGCCATGGCCAGGTTATCTTGTGGGTGGCGGACACACTGCCATAGGTTGGAAAGACAATCAGGAAGATTATTCGACCAACGAAATCGCCATCAATTGGCAAGCTGCCCTGGTATTCTCTTTGGCTGGGTTTATTGGGAAATAAGGATGACACTCTCCCCGCAAGGGAGAGGCTTTGGAAATTGAAATTTTGGAGGAATTCACTTTTCTGATCAACTTTTCAGAAAAGAAGTAAAAGTAATAAAAGAGAATTTTTTCCTATGTCTTCATCATAAACCGTAAAAAGAAAGTTCATCCCATTTTGAAGGATGAACTTTCTTTTTTATCATGATTATTCCTGATTTCCCAGCAATAATATCTTTTCAAGAATCAGGGAAAACGATCCCATTAAAGCTGCATTCTCACCAAACCCTGCTTTTACGATCGGCACCGAACGGGAAACGCCACTGAGGGAATAATCAGAGATTTTGTTGCGAATCTTTTCTATAAGTACATCATCATTCTGAACAAGACCTCCGGAGAGAACGATGCATTCGGTATTGAACAGTTTAATTAAGGTGTCGATCCCAATGCTAAGATATCCGGCAATTCCATCAATGATTTCAATGGCCAGCCGATCGCCTTTTTTTGCAGTATCAAAGACCATCTTTGCGTCAATATCCTCCGGATTCTGTGAAAACAGTAAGCTTTCCGGATCAGACTTTGCCATTTCACGGGCGATATCGGCCAAACCATAGCCCGAAGCCAGCGCTTCGAGTGTTCCGGTAACTCCTTCAAGACCTTTTCGTTTGCTGTATATGTCTACCACAATATGACCGATCTCCCCTGCAATCCCATCGGCGCCGCTAAAAAGTTTACCATCGATGATGATTCCGGATCCAATGCCATAACCCAGATTGATGCAGATGAAATTTTTGTAATCTTTTCCCACTCCATACAACAACTCACCCAGAGCAATCAAATGGGTTACATTTCCTAAGGTGATGTTTAAGTTGGTGTATTTCGCAAGTGCCTCCTGGATATTTACATTTTTCCATCCAAAAATTGGAGAATACTCCACAATACTTGTATTTTTATTAACCATGCCACAAACGGCAATGCCAATTCCCCAGAGCGAAAGCGAATTCTGTCGGGCACGTTCGCACAGTTTCTCAATCAGTTCGCCAACTTGCTCCATCACCGCGTCGAATCCCTTTTTTAAATTGGTCGGTACATGAATCTCGAAAATGAAATCTCCATCCAGATTTGACAGGGCAGATCGGATAAACGTCGCTCCGAGGTCAATTCCAATCACATAATTGTCTTTGGAATGAAAATGGATCAATTGCGGTGGCCTGCCGCCAATGGAAGAACCAATTCCATCGGTCTGAATGAGGTTCAATTGAACCAGACTCTCAACTATTCGTGTTACCGTTGGTGCACTTAGTCCAGACTTCTGAATGATTTCGGCCCGGGTAATTTCCTTTTCGTTACGAATCAGCCGCAAAACTTTTATTTTATTCAGATTACCCTGAAAATCGGGATTGTCTGTTTGAATCCTTTCTTTTATCATCTTCTTTTCTTGACTTTATAAAACATTGGTTTGAGGGTTTGAAAATAAGCTTAGTCAAAAATTACTTCAAAACTACGTCAGAAAGCTTAACAGTCGGCTAAATTAGTTATAATAATGGACATCGCCAACAGTTCAGTAATTATTCCGGAAGAAAAAATATTGGAAAGAAAAGTAAAATGTATGATTATTTCACTACTTTCGCAAAGCCATGAAATAATGTATCGATATAAACTCAGATCTATGAATGCAAAAAAATGTTTCTATATTTTCTCATTTGGAATGATTATTTTGGGATTTGGAATTCAGGGATTCTGCCAATCAACCAAAAATGAAAAATCGTATCAGGGGAAACCATTTATCGACTCGAAATATAAGGGAGGCGCTCAAGTCCTTCCTGGGAAACTTCAATGCGAATGTTATGATTTGGGTGGCGAAGGCGTGGCTTTTCACGATACCGACTCAATTAATTCCGGCAGCGGGAAATTGAACCCTGCCGATGGATCTTATCTGCATGAATTCAGGATGAATGAAGCAGTGGATATTTCCTACACTAAATTTCAGGATCCACCGATCGACAACAATGCATTTAATTTGGTTGAACCCGAAAAAGACCAACTGTATGTGGGCTGGACCAAGCCCGGGGAATGGACTAAATACACGGTGAACGTTACTGAAGCAGGAACCTACCAACTCGGTCTCATGTTCACTTCAAACAAAAACGGAAAAATTTCAATTGCTGTAAACGACAAGGATGCAACTGGTCTGATTACTATCCCATCTACTGCAAACGAAAAAGAGACCGTGCCCTGGAGAAACTGGCACCATTGGAACTCTCTGGACAATATGGCCCAAATCGAACTAAAAAAAGGTATCCAAACAATTACGCTTCATACTGAAGAATTGGGCGACATGAATTACGACTACATTAACTTTAAAAAGATAAAATAACAACTTAAAAATCTGTATATGAGTATTGAAGAAAGAATTCAAAAACTTCCTGAATGGATTAAACGGATAGTGAACTTCCTGAAGAGAATGCGCGTACCGGCAAAAGCTGTGTATATTTCAATGTCGGTACTGGCAACAGTTTGGTTTCTGGTTCGGGTCATTCCGAAGCCGTCCAGGGCAGCTTATCCCTGCATGCAGGTTGCAGCACCAATGATGTCGGGTTTTGTAATTTGGATATTAGCCTTTTCTGGTGCGGCTTTTGCGTTTCAGAAAGCCAAACATAAACTTTTTGAAGCCAGATATCTTGCCGCAGGCCTATTCCTGATTGTTGGAATTGTTTCCACTTCGGTTTTTATGGCACGATCGGCAAAGCAAACTCAAGCCGAAAACCTGAAAGTCTGGTACAAACCGAACATTCCGCTTGGTGAAGCAAAAGGAATGTTTCCGGGCCGGGTTTCCTGGGGTCACAATCCAAAAATCGCAAGCTGGGACGAAAAAACAGGAATGTGGTGGGAAGACCGTTTTAACAATCAGGCAGAAACAGATCAGCTCTTTTCGCAAACACTTTTCAGCTTAACCGAAACAAAAAGTGAGAAAAAAGCATGGGATGTACTTTTCCATTTCTATAATAAAACAAAGAAAAATACGGATGCCGGATACAAATCAGGAGAAAAGATAGTCATCAAGATTAACCTCAACAATACCGATTCACACCAGAGCAGTCCTGAGATCAATGCCAATCCGACTACTATTCTTTCACTCCTGAAAAGTCTGGTGAATGAAGCAGGAATTCCGCAGGAATACATTACTTTGGGCGATCCAAGCAGGTATTTAACCGACAATGTCTACAACAAATGCCACGCTGTTTTCCCAAAAATTCACTATGTTGATCATGTCGGTGGCGATGGCCGTGAAAAAGCAACTTTCGTTGTAAATGGCTTCCCATATTCATTCGATTTCGACGGGCAGACCCGTGGATTGGCCACTTGCTTTGCAGAAGCTACCTATGTGATCGACATGGCGATGATGAAAGGTCACGTTAGTCAGGGTGTAACTCTGGTTGCCAAGAACTTTTTCGGTTGTGTTGATATTGAAACTGATTGGCGCAAGAATGCCCACTGTAGCGGATTCAGCCAAAGCCGTGAAGGGAAACGCCAATATTCGGTTTATCCTGATTTTATTGGGCACAAAGATCTGGGAGCAAAAACAGTACTTTATTTAGTCGACGGCATTTACAGCAATAAAGTATTAAACGGAATTCCAAACAGCAAATGGACTTTAGCTCCTTTTAACAACGAGTGGATGGGTAGTTTATTCGTATCACAGGATCCGGTTGCCATTGAATCGGTGGTTCTTGATTTTGCCCTTGCCGCATGGCCCGATGCTCCGGACATGCTATACAGCGATCATGCCATGGAAGAAATGGCTTTGGCAAATAATCCACCATCAGGAGTTAAATACGATCCTGAACGCGATGGAACTCCACTGGCCAGTTTGGGCACTGCAGAACACTGGAACAATCCGATTGACAAGAAATACAGCCGGAATCTCAAAACCGGCAATGGCATTGAACTGGTCTATTCCAAGGTAAAGAATTAGTTGATACCAGAAACTAAAAGGCATATGAAGACTCTGAATCTTTTGATTACCGCATGCTTGTTAAGCATAATTTATGAAACTTCGGCACAGGTTAAACCGCTGGTTGTTTGGGACGGAGAAACAGCAACCAAAGGGGCTGGTTGGGCAAATCCTGCAGCTACTTGCATCATCTCTGCTCAGACGGTTGAAGCACACAGCGGAAACACTGCTGTTGAATTCAGATTTAAAGGCGACGGCAAGAATGGCTGGCTCGGATGCGGTTGGGATTGGGCCTCATTTCAGGTTGGCGAATATGGCACTGATATTTCATCCCTAATAAACTTCAGTTTCTGGCTGAAAGTGAAAGGAACCGCTGCCGATCTGTCTTTCAATTTTTTGTGTAACGGCGAACCTGCTCTTGATCAGCCACAACACCATACTGACAAAGTAATCGTATCGAAATATTGCCCAAACTGGAAAGATGGTGAATGGCATCAAATCATCGTTCCGCTGAAGGATCTGCTGCAACCAGTTGGTTTTGATGCCAAACATGTTGCGGAAATGCAATTCTTTAATACCGGAGCAGGAGATGGCAGCTTTTTCATAGATGACCTGGCCTTCGATGATGCAGCAGCTTCAACTCCATAAATCAATCTGATGACGGATGTTTTAGTATTATAAACAGCGTCTGACGAAAATATTAACCAGTTTGTCTTTTTTAGTTCCAGAAAAATCAAAAAACTTATCAAAATGAAAAGTCATTCTATTAATTCCATGCTTATCAAAAACAGTTTTCGGTTTGTAATTTTTTCAATGATCATCGTAGTTTTCACATATTGTACTCAAGATCCCAAAATATGGGAAATCAAGTCAACAGAACAAGTTGCAAGCGATTATATTAACAGCAAACCCGAATATTCTGAGTTTGCAAAACTGGTTGAAATTACCGGATTAGAACCCTTGCTGAGCATACGCGGACCATATACAGTAATGCTTCCTGACAATGATGCAATGTTTGCTTATTACAAGGAAAAGGGTGTGAACAACTTGCAGGATATCGATCCAAAATTCCTTGTCAGTTTGGTCCGGAATCACCTTATTGCAAATCAACTGGCAACCGGTGATATGGGTTTGGGAGCTCTTCGCGACACCAATGCAATCGGCGATTTTCTAGTCACCGAATTTCAGGGCTCGGATATTATTTTGAACAAACATTCAAAAATTATTAAAAGGGATGTTCGTCTGGCTAACGGATATGCTCACGTTTTAGATCGTGTTATTGAACCTGTCAC
>CAIPKZ010000242.1 GCA_903865775.1 uncultured Prolixibacteraceae bacterium
AGTAACAATGGAAATTTTTTCCATTTAATCCTCGTATAGGGTAAATATACTATTGTTGAGTTTCAGCTCAAACCGAATTTGATGAACAATCTCGCTCTGAAAGATCCTTGATGAAACAAGAATTGGTTCACCCATTCCAATCAGGCTTTTCGGGGAAATGATAGGAACATTATTCAATCGTTTACCCTGATAGTTTGGGTTTGCATCTACAAATGCAACAATATTTGCGGTTGCAAGCTGACTTGTTGCCATAAGTCTTTGGGTATGTGTCCCAACACCCCACACAATTAGCGGATTTTGCCCTTCGATCAATTCGTTTATTGTTTCATGAATACGATTTTCAACTTTCCGGGAAGCATCTATATAATTTTTCAGCCCAGTTTCAGAATCATTATCCAAAATTAAGTCAAATTTATCACCCACATTATGTTTTTGAAACACCATTCTAATTGTATGCCCAGTATAAGTATCTGTTTGATCGTATGAAACTTGAGTAGAGAAAACATCTGTAAAGCCATGGATCCCCATAACGTTCTCTAACGATTTCTGGGAGAAAAAATTAATATGTTCAATGCTAAACTCTTGAAATGGGGCGTCCGGTGATGATATAAACTTTGTTGCATCAGGTACTTCGATAAATAATCTTCCTAAAGGCGCTAAAAGATCATGAATTTTTTGTAACGCACCATTCAAATCCTGGATGTGCTCCAATACAGCTACCATGATAATAAAATCAAACGATCCCGGTTCCGCTTTTATATCAGAAAGGGCGCTAGTCAACACACGAATTCGGTACAACTGTTCAGCGTTTTGCGCACAAATAGGGGAAGGGTCTATACCCAGGAGATTTTTGTAACCTGATTGCTGCAATGAATTTAGTAGCCCGGCATTCGCACATCCAACCTCTAAAATACGCGCTTGCTCATCGGGGATATATTTTTGTATAAACCGTACAAGCTCAGGGAATTGACGAACCTCAAACTCTGACGGCTGCCCAAAACGATCCTGATGCTCGTATTTGGACATTTCTCGGTAGTAAATATCAAAAGCTGTTTGATCAGGAACATTATCAGCAAAACAAAATCCGCAACCTTCGCATACTACAACATCATAACCAGTCATCAAGCTGCCAAGAGCCAAACCAGAAAAACGTGGCTGAAATAACACGCGATTCTGATTCTCATCACAAATGGCACACCGCCTACTATTTCTTGATTCCTTAATCGTCATAGCTATTCTCCGGGCTTATTTTTCAAGAGTCTCTCTGGCGGAATTGCATAACAAACCAAATCCCAACCTTCTTCATCATGCGGTCTTAGAAAAAAGCGATAATCATCAACATAGGTTGAAATTAATAAAGGAATCTTCCACAAATGGTCTGGCTTATGGTAAACGCAAATGGCGAGAATAGGTCGGCAACGCTGAATAGTTCCACGTGCGCCACGAAGCGCATCGATCTCAGCACCTTCTATATCCATTTTTATAAACGATGGCATGTAATCGATTGTCTGCTCATCTATGCAAACACAATTCATTTCTAACTCCCCATTCTCTGTTACTCTTGACGATAC
>CAIPKZ010000243.1 GCA_903865775.1 uncultured Prolixibacteraceae bacterium
GCGACTTCGACGGCGACGGCTACGGCGACCTCGTGGTCGGCGCGCCGAACGCTGCCTCCGACGATGTGCCCGTGGACGGCGGGATCGTGCGCGCGCCCGGGCGTGTGCTGCTCTGGAAGGGCGGCGCGATGGGCGTGGGCGGGACCGCGGCGCTCAACCTGGTGCCGGGCACGGGCAACGGCAGTCGCTTCGGCTCCGCGCTCGCCGCCACGGACCTCACGGGCGACGGCTTCTCGGATCTGGCGGTCGGCGCGTTCGCGACAGGCTCGCGGCAGGGCCGCGTCTACCTCTACGCCGGCGGGGCGACGCCTTCGCGCTCGCCGCTGATCTCGCTCGACGGCACCGCGGCAGACGCGGACTTCGGTCGCGCGGTCGCCATCGCGGGGGACGCCGACCGCAGCGGTCTCGACGACCTCGTCATCGGCGCGCCGCGCACCGCGTCGAGCACGGGGCGCGCGTTCGTGTATCGCGGCAACGTCGCGGGGCTCACGCTCACGCCGCTCGCCGACATCGTGCCGCCGAGCGGTGGCAGCTTCGGCCTGGCGCTCGCACGCGGAGACAGGTGAGTCGGGGGCACGAGTCGCGCGCGCTGCGCGCTCTGATCGGCGTCGCGGTCGCGGTCTTCTTCGTCGGCGCGAGCTGCGGTAGCCCGCTTCGCGCGCGCGTGCGCGTCGGCGAGCTCGTGGTGCGTCGTGTGACCGACCGCGAGGTCGCGACGCGCGTCGGCGGGGTCGTCGCGCAGTCGGGCGATTGGGTCCTCGAGGGGCCGTCGCTGCGCGTCGTCATCGGCGGACTCCGGCACCATCGAAGTTATTGCAGGTTCAATGTTTTCAGGAAAAACCGAGGAGTTAATCCGCAGATTGAAACGTGCAAAAATTGCGCGTTTGAAAGTCGAAATTTTCAAACCGGCCATCGACACCCGCTATTCAACCGTTGAAGTTGTTTCGCATGACGAGAATTCAATCCGGTGTACTCCAGTTGAAAGCTCCGGAAATATTATGCTTTTAACCGGCGATGTGGATGTCATCGGAATTGATGAAGCACAGTTTTTTGATGCCGGTCTGATTGATGTGAGCATAAATTTAGCCAACATGGGCATCCGGGTGATCATTGCCGGGCTGGATATGGATTTTAAAGGAAAACCTTTCGGTCCGATTCCCGGATTGATGGCTGTTGCCGATCACATTACCAAAGTTCATGCGATTTGTATGCGCTGCGGCGATGTGGCCCAATTCTCACACCGATTTTCGAAAGCCGATAAACTTGTTTTGCTGGGTGAAAAAGAGGAATATGAACCTCTCTGCCGTTCCTGTTATACTAAAGCTATCCAATAATGCCAATTCTCACCGTTCGTCAGGTTGCCGCTGTTTTAGGAGGAAAATTACATGCTTCAGATAGTAATTCTGAAAGGCTCATTTCTTCCATCGCCATTGATAGCCGGACGATTTTTGATCCGGAATTGAGTTTGTTTTTTGCCTTGAAGACTGAGCGAAACGATGGGCACCGGTATATTGCTGATCTGGTTCATGCCGGAGTTCTCGCATTTGTAGTTTCCGATTATTCGGAAGAACTCCGAAAATATGAGAATTGTTGTTTCGTTGTTGTTCCGGATACCTTGAAAGCATTGCAGAAACTGGCTGCCTGGCACCGTTCCCAATTTGACATTCCGGTTATTGGAATTACCGGCAGCAACGGCAAAACCATCGTCAAAGAGTGGCTATTCGACATCATGCGAAACCGGGCAGTGATCCGTAGTCCGAAAAGTTATAATTCGCAGGTAGGTGTTCCGCTCTCTGTTTGGAACCTAAGTTCAGACTATGAAATGGCCATTTTTGAAGCCGGGATTTCGAAGCCTTCAGAAATGCAAAACCTGGAACAGATAATTCAGCCAACCATTGGAATCCTGACCAATATCGGAGAAGCGCATCAGGAAAATTTCACATCCAAACTACTGAAGCTCGAAGAAAAGTTAAATCTATTTGCATCATGTCATACATTAATATATAGCAAGGATCAGGATTTGGTCGATTCGGTTATCCGGAAGCATTTTGTGAATCCCTTGATAAAACTAATTGCATGGTCGTTTACCGACAAAACTGCTGATCTTTATTTCCGGAGAAAAGAAGTGAACGGAACAGTTGAAATCAGCACGGAGTTTGAAGGAAAAATTTATAGAATTGAATTACCCTTTCAGGATGATGCCAATCTGGAGAATGCCGCACATTGTTTTGCTTTTGTTTTGTCGCAACATTACGCCGATCCCTCGGTTCTGGAATTATTCCGGAATTTGCAGCCGGTAGCCATGCGTTTGGAAATGAAAGAAGGCGTGAATAATTGTTTGCTCATCAACGACTATTATAACTCCGACATTAATTCGCTGCAAATCGCACTTGGATTTTTAACCAACCATGCTCAGCATCCGTATTTGCGGAAAGTCGTGATTCTATCCGATATTCAGCAGGCCGGAATTCCCGATTTACAACTGTATCAGGAAGTGGCGCGATTGCTTCAACTCAATAAAACGAGCTACCTGATTGGGATTGGACCGGTAATCCGGAAACATGCCGGATTATTTGATTTGCCTTCCGAATTTTATGAATCGACCGATCAGTTTCTGGAGTCGGTTCAAACTTCAAATTTCAATCTGGATTGCCTGCTGTTGAAAGGTGCGCGCGATTTTCATTTCGAACGGATTTCATCGGTTCTCCAGAAAAAATACCATCAAACCGTTTTGGAAATTGATTTGAACGCTCTTATTGGCAATCTAAATTTCTTCCGGTCACTTATTCGTCCTGAAACGCGAACGATGGTCATGGTGAAAGCATTCTCCTACGGAAGCGGAATGGCTGAAATTGCCCGAATTCTTCAGTTTCATAAAGTAGATTATCTGGCGGTGGCGGTAGCCGACGAGGGCATTGAGCTTCGTCAGGCTGGCATCGATTTGCCGATTGTGGTGATGAATCCCGAAGAACACAGTTTCGAAAATATGATCGAGTTTCGGCTCGAACCAAATATCTATTCAGAAGCAATTCTGGACTCGTTCCAGAAAGTACTTCAGCAGCATGCTGCAATCCGCTACCCTATTCACCTGAAACTGGATACCGGAATGCACCGGCTGGGTTTTGATTCAGAAGAAAAAGTGGAACGATTGGCCGGGAAACTGATATCTCAGGAGCAGATGGTTGTTCGGTCAATATTCTCTCATCTGGCAGGTTCCGATGAATCTGTACATGATGAGTTTACTTTGGGGCAAATCCGGCAATTCCTGAAATTAAGTTCATTGATCACAGAAAAACTGCCTTACAAAATCTTCAGGCACGTATTGAATTCGGCCGGTATTGAACGATTCCCTGAATTTCAGTTTGAAATGGTTCGCCTGGGTATCGGTTTGTATGGAGTGAGTGCCTGTGGAAACCAACAGGTAAAAAGCATCAGCCGCTTGAAAACCTGCATTTCTCAGATTCAACACATTCGAGCAGGCGAAACAATCGGTTACGGTAGAAAAGGAGTGGTTTCCGAGGATGCCGAAATTGCAATTCTACCTATAGGTTATGCCGATGGTTACGACCGTCGCCTAAGCAACGGAGTTGGTAAAGTGTATTTAAATGGTCAGATTGTTCCGATCATCGGAAACATTTGCATGGACATGTGCATGATTGACGTAACTGGTTTGCAGGTAGCCGTGGGTGATGAGGTTGAACTGATGGGAGAACACATTTTAGTAAGTACAATTGCTGAAACCATCGGAACCATTCCATACGAAATACTCACTGGCATATCGCAGCGTGTGAAACGGGTTTACTTGCAGGAATAGGAAAGCAGACTGTGTTCATTCGCAATATTCAGCAGTCATTTATGGTCATTTGTTACACGTCATTAGCTTCGCGTTGGATTACAATCAATGACTACGAATGACTTAATGACAATAAATGACTTCGCAACCCGCAAGTTGTAAATTCCACCTACCCCAATTTGCTGATTTTTTCCAGTCGTTGAATGTCAAGAATCCGGATTTTACGGCCATCAATGGCAATCACTTTTTCGCCTGAAAAAGTAGATAAGGTGCGGATTGCATTGGAAGTGGTCATGTTTGAAAGGTTGGCGATATCTTCACGAGAGAGGTAAACTTTCAGGGTTGCACCGTCGTTTTCCCATCCATATTTTTCCTTCAGTAAAAGCAGCGATTCAGCTAAACGGCCACGGATATGCTTTTGGGTAAGCGTTACCATTCGTGAATTGGAGAACCCGAGTTCCCGGGCCAAAACATGAATCAATTTAAAAGTGAAGTAGTTATTCTTGAAGAGTGTATTTTGCACGTAATCGGCCGATATCAATCCTACCGTTGAATCTTCCAGTGTTACAGCTGATCCGATATACTGTTCCTCGGCCAAAAGTGCCCGGTATCCGATTAGTCCAAGTGGTTTGGTCATCCTGATGATTTGTTCCCGTCCGCCAACACCTTCCTTGTAAATAATGACTTTTCCTTCAATCAGAAAAAATAAGCCACCCGGCTTTTCACCTTCTTTAAAAATAAATTCATTCTTTCGGTAAAAAACCAGTTGGATATGGTTACGTAAATCTTCCTTTTCTTCGGGGGAAAGAATGCTGAATATTGATTTTTGATTTTCAAAAACTTCCTTAAAGTCAATTTCGTGACTTGCCATAGAAATAAATTTATATGTTCTGCAGCATCAAAGTTAAGGAAATTTGTCAAACAAGAAAATTTAGTACGGATATTTTACTGCCCATCCGGATTTTGAAGATTGTCCGGAATCAGATCAATGCCCCAATTTCAGGAATATTTTGCAACCAGTGGCATGCGTCGACCGAATCCAAAAGCTTTGGAACTCACCCGCAGGATCGGTGGTGCCTGAAACCTCTTGTACTCATTGGTATTCACCATTTTTACCGTCCGCAATACGGTTGCTTCGTCGAATCCTTTGGCAATTAATTCTGAGGGAGAAAGGTTCATCTCAATATAACCAAACAGTATCTGATCCAGGATTTCGTAATCGGGCAGCGAATCGGTATCTTTCTGGTCGGGCCGAAGTTCTGCCGATGGTGGTTTCGTAATAGTATTCACCGGAATAATTACCCGATCGCGGTTTATCCAGCGTGCCATTTTAAAAATGTCGGTTTTGTACACATCGCCAAGAACCGATAATCCTCCGTTCATATCGCCGTATAGGGTTCCGTATCCAACGGCACACTCGCTTTTATTGGTGGTGTTGAGCAGAATGTTTCCAAACTTATTCGAGATAGCCATCAGTAAAATTCCCCGGGTTCGCGCCTGAATGTTTTCTTCTGCAATGTCTTCCTTAAGTCCTGAAAACACTCCGGAAAGGCTCTGTTCAAAGCTGTCAACCATCGGTTGAATCGGAATAATTTCATACTGAATATCCAGAATATCGGCCAGCTGCAGCGCATCATCAATGCTGTGATCAGACGAAAAGCGCGATGGCATCAGCAGAACGCGAACATTTTCTTTTCCCAATGCCTCAACAGCCAGAACAAGTACCAGCGCAGAATCAATTCCTCCGGATAAACCAAGAGTCGCTTTTTTGAACCCCATTTTTCCGAAATAATCACGGATGCCCAAAACAAGCGCCTGATAAATTTTCTCAATGTATTCAACTTTTGGCTGAAGGTTCTGAGTGGAAATATCCGTGTCAATAATCCGGAAGTCTTCTTCAAAATAATTCAGTTCTTCCTGAATTTCGCCGTTTTTATCAAGGTAAAATGATCCTCCATCGAAAATCAATTCAGTTTGGGCACCCACCTGATTCACATACAAAATAGGCAATTCGTATTTCCGGGCATTTTTTATCAGGATGTTTTTTCTCCAGTTCTCCTGATTGTATGAAAATGGCGAAGCCGACAGGTTGATGACCAAGTCCGGATTCAGAGCAGACAATTCTTTCAGTGGAGAAACCTGATAAAGTTTCTCGCGACCAAATTCATTCTGCGTTTCCTGTTCATCCCAAAGGTCCTCACAAATGGTAATAGCAAGCTTTTTTTCCTGAAAATCGATGAGCGAAAAATTCCGGTTGGGTTCAAAATGACGGTATTCATCAAAAACATCATAAGTAGGAAGCAGGGATTTACTGACCACATGCTGTATTGCACCGTCGCTCATGAAAAATGCTGAATTGAAAAGTTTTTTCCCCCGAGGTTCGGGATTAATGCTTGGACCACCTACTATTGCCGCAATGCCGGTACACTGTTCTGAAATCCGGCGGATCGCTTCATACGACTGTTCGATAAATTCCTTCCGTTCAAGCAGATCATGCGGATAATAACCGGTGACCGAAAGTTCGGAAAAGACCACCAAATCAGCACCTTCAGCTTTCGACCGATTGATGCATTCGATAATTTTGCCGGTGTTTTGTGCAAAATTACCAATGTGAAAGTTCAGTTGAGCGATGGCTATCTTCATGGGTTATTCGTTAAAAAATCAGTCCGATTTTCAGTTTCAGTGAATTGACTATGGTTTTATCGGAGAACGCATTATTGGTCGTCACATCGGTCAGTCCGTTCTGAAAAATCAAACCGGTAGTAATTGAATTACTTCCACCCAGATCAAAGTCAAATCCCAAACCCACATTCATGGCCAGGTTGAACAGATTAATTTCGTCACGGATGTTTTCTTTCTTCAAGACTCCATTGTTGCTGTCGCCCTTCGAATCAATATTTACCATACCTGTTAAACCAAATTCACCCCAGTAGCGCATGCGTTTAAACTGGTCGGTTCTCAGTTTGATGGCCAAAGGAATTTCGACATACCGAAGGCGATACCTGATTGAGCTTGACGACGGCAATGTTGTACCGCCAAACTGAAAATCAGAATTGGTATTATAGCTTATTTCACCGCCGATATTGGTAATCAACAGACCGGTAAGCAGGGAATATCGTTCATCTTCTGAAAAATACAGATCAGCATTCAATCCGAAGTTGTAGCCTGCAATCGATTTTTCCCTTGCAGCAGACTTGCTGTTTGTAACCATCCAGTTTAATGACGGACTTCCTGTAAAGGAAAGCCGGACGTGTTTCTGCCCATAACCTGACATCAGGAGCACGAAAAGGAAAACAGATAGAATAAATCGTTTCATTGTTTCTGATTTTAAGCCCCCTCCAAACCTCCCCCAAAGGGGAGGCTTAAAAAAGACAAAGTATTCATTTTGAGTTTTATAATCATCCTTCTGTGCGAAGAAGAATTTCTCATAGTCGTTTCATTGTTTCTAATTTTTCTCTAGCTAATTTATGCAGACTTAAAGTTCAGGATTTAATTTGTGATGAAAGTCTTTTATACTTTTTACTTTTGGCTTTCCAAATTTTTCCTGAAGAGTTTTGCCTGGTACAAATCTCGAATTTTATATTGAAAACGGCAATAAAAATGCACCTGATGCGTATATTTAAAAATATCCCGAATGAAAAGAGTTATTGGATTACTTTGCCTCGTATTTTTGATTGTTTCCTGCACGCGCAATCCGTTGAAAATAAATGTATCGGATGTTTCGGTGAATCTGAAAATCAAACATCTGGATGTTGATTTACTGAATACGAAACCGGAGCAGATGTCCGCTACAATCCCCGGATTAAAGAATAAGTATGGCGGTTTTTTTGACATTTTCACTTACCGGATGATTGGAATTGGTGGTTCTGATCAGGAGAACTTTCCGGTTATGCTTAATTCATTTGTATCGGATACGCTTATTCAGCATCTTAAAACAAGTGTTTCAGAAAAAATTGATACCACTCGTTTCAGGAACGAACTGGAAACTTCATTCAAGCATTACAAACATTATTTCCCTGAAAAAGAGATTCCGGTAATTTATACCTGCATTTCCGGATTAAACCAATCGGTTGTTACGGCTGATCAACTGATCGGGTTAAGCCTTGACAAGTACCTTGGTGCTGAAAGTCCATTCTATCAGCATTTGGGATTGCCCTTGTATAAACGCAGAAACATGCATCCGGCAAAAATAGTTTCGGATATGATGTACGCCTGGGCAGTTACTGAATGGCCAAAATCGGATCAGGCAACTAACTTATTGAGCCAGATGATTCAGGAAGGAAAAACCATGTATTTTGTGGATGCGATGTTGCCGGAAATGCACGATACCCTGAAGATAGGTTTTACCGGCAAACAATTGGAATTCTGCAAAAAAGATGAAGCGTCCATGTGGACTTATCTGGCAGAACACAAACTGCTTTTTTCCATCGACCACATGAATATCAAACGGTTTATCGATGATGGGCCTTACACAGCAGCCTTTTCGGAGGCATCTCCTGCCCGTACCGGCGTTTGGATTGGTTGGCAGATTGTACGTTCATTCATGAAACAGCATCCTGATCTGAAGCTTGCTGATCTGATGAAAAACAACGATTTCCAGGCGATACTGAACCAGTCAGGATATCAGCCTTAGGAAGATAAGTAATCTACGTTCGATATAAATATTTCGTACCTACGGCACTCAGGGTGTTACAGCAAATTGTTGTTCTATAAATATTTGGTGCCGCTGGCACATACATCTTTCAGCGATCATTGCCCCAGCGGGGCAGAATATTTATAGAAAAAGGGAATACGAGTCGGAAAACCGTCAGAACTTAAACATTTTTCAAGGCAAAAACCATTTTTCGGACGGAAGAGCATCTGATTTTATAAAAGCAGTTACATAAAAGTAACTGATCAGTCAACATGATCAGGCATATTGACTTAATTATAACCTGCCAGACAATAGCTTATGCCAAACTCATTTCTATAGGTAAATTCTTCCAACAATCCCATCAAAACAAAAGGCAGGATTCAAATTTGAACCCTGCCCTATTTTTTGGAAGAAAAATCCTTTAAACCATCGGATATTTCTTGAATATTTCTTCAGACTTTGAAAGAATATCAACATATTGGGCACGCTGATAGGTAAAGGGATCTTTCAAATTCTTTCTGGAAAGCTTACCCCGGAAGTCGTCCAGTTTTTTGTATCCTTTTTTATCCATCCATGCCTCAACTTCGGCCAGAATTGTTCCAACATAAGCCGGCTGATTTTTATAAATAGTTGAAACTACCTGCACTACATCGGCACCGGCAAGCACCAATCGTATAACATCTTCGGCAGTATAAATACCGCGGCTGGCGCAGACACTGCTTTCAATATTTCCGTGGAGCAACCCTACATAACGTAACGACAAGTGATGGTCGCGAGCTTGAGTCAGTTCCCAGGGAAATTGGAATGTCTCATTATCGATATCAATTTCAGGCTGGAAAAAACGGTTGAATAATACAAATCCATCTACTCCGGCTTCGTCAAGTTTCTTGATGAAATTCAGGGTGTTGGTGTAAAACGGACTTAATTTTACACTGACAGGTATTTTTACGGCCTTTTTAATACTCTTAACAATCTGATATTGTTTGTCTTCAATTGAAGAGCCTTCCACTTCAAAATATCCCGGTGTAGAATACAAATTCAATTCCAGTCCGTCAATTCCGGTTTCTTCCAATTGCCTGGCATAATCCACCCAACTTGGCTCGAAAATAGCATTCAGGCTCGCAAAAACGGGTACCGTACTATTCTTCTTCAGTTTCTTTAAGTTGTATAGATGTTCCTTCGGACCGGCATGTTCGATATCAGGAAAAACACTTCCCATTTCAGAATTCCGGTTGGCATATTCATTTAGCTCTTCGTCAAACTGAAGGCTTTCCAACTGAATCTGCTCTTCGAAAAGCGATTTGTAAACGATTGCAGCGATTCCGGCTTCTTCAAGTTCCTTAATCACTTCAGGTTTTGTGACAAGATTGCTGGCACCTAAAATCAAAGGATTTTTTAATTTGATGCCCATGTAGGTCGTTGATAAATCTGCCATACTATTTGGTTTTAAAAGTTGTCGTTTCTGAATTAAACTAAATAATTACCCATTTTGTTCAGCAATATATGAAATAAATAAACCCCGGAAAAATGTTCCGGGGTTTATTCTGTATACGTAAAAATTAAAAGTTAGAAATACGAAGTAATCTGACACCGGAATATTACATCAGGCTGTAAGCTACAGTCAATCCGGCCATCACAATTGAGACCATACTCATCAGTTTAATCAGGATGTTTAATGACGGGCCTGAGGTATCTTTAAACGGATCACCCACCGTATCGCCGGTTATAGCGGCCTTGTGGCAATCAGAACCTTTTCCACCTAAATTTCCTTCTTCGATGTATTTTTTTGCATTGTCCCATGCACCACCGGCATTGGCCATAAAGATTGCAAGGATAAATCCGGTTGAAGTTCCGCCCAAGAGCAAACCTACCACACCAGCCGCACCAAAAACGATACCGGTAGCAATCGGAATGAAAATAGCCAGCAATGAAGGGAACAACATTTCTTTTTGTGCCCCAATAGTTGATATTTCTACACAACGTGCATAATCAGGTTCGCCCTCCCCGGTTAAAATACCTTTGATTTCGCGGAACTGACGGCGAACTTCTTCAACCATACTTTGAGCAGCGCGACCAACAGCGTTCATGGTTAATCCGCAGAATAAAAATGCAGCCATTGACCCGAGAAATGCTCCAACCAATACGCGTGGGTTCATAATATCGAGGTGTAAATACTGCATCATTTCAGGGATGCTTGCTTTACTGATATCCATATTCGTGAAATGATTATTGGTAGCATATTCTGTAAATTCAGCTACTTTTTCAGGGACACGACCAATCGCAATTTTAATTTCTTCGATGTACGATGCCATCAATGCCAAGGCAGTTAAAGCTGCTGAACCAATGGCAAAACCTTTACCTGTTGCAGCAGTTGTATTTCCAAGTGAATCCAAAGCATCGGTACGCACGCGAACTTCATGAGGTAAACCACTCATTTCAGCGTTTCCACCAGCATTGTCAGCAATTGGGCCGTAAGCATCGGTTGCCAGGGTAATTCCTAAAGTTGATAACATACCAACCGCGGCAATGGCGATCCCGTACAAACCCATGCTGATGTTATTAAAATCGAAACTTGCTGCAAACAGGAAAGCCAGAATAATGGAAGTTCCAACAATCAGTACAGGAACCGCAGTTGAAATCATTCCGGTTCCAATTCCTGAAATAATTACAGTGGCAGGACCTGTTTTGGTCGATTCGGCGATATTGCGGGTTGGAGCATATCCTGACGAAGTATAATATTCTGTGATTTTACCGATACCAATACCACCAGCCAAACCAGCCATCATCGCACCCCAAACTCCCAGGAAGTTAGGAATAGCCAGATATTTCAGAATAAAGAAGGAGAAAATAGCAATCCCGATTGAACTAATGTTAACGCCACGGCCAAGTGCAGCCAGTAACTGTTTTTGTGTAGCGCCTTCTTTGGCTTTTACCATGAAGATACCTAAGATGGATAGAATAATACCAACGGCAGCAATAATCATAGGAGCAATAACCCCACTCATCTGAGTTTCTACACCCAGACTGGCAAAAGCTGTTGCACCCAAAGCTGCAGTAGAAAGAATTGCACCACAATACGATTCATACAAGTCGGCACCCATACCAGCCACATCACCAACATTATCACCTACGTTATCAGCAATGGTTGCAGGATTACGCGGATCGTCTTCAGGAATACCAGCTTCCACTTTACCAACAAGGTCAGCGCCTACGTCGGCAGCTTTGGTGAAAATACCACCGCCAACACGGGCAAATAAAGCCTGCGTTGAAGCACCCATACCGAATGTAAGTGTTGTTGTAGTAATAATGATCAGTTTCATGGATGGATCGGCCAGGATTGCAGCATTGGTTGTTGAATCCAAAGCGCCAATAATGAATTGGAGTGCATAAAACCATAATGAGATATCAAGTAATCCAAGTCCTACAACAACCAAACCCATTACTGCTCCTGAACGGAAAGCAATCCGCAGTCCTTCATTCAGCGAACGTTGGGCAGCATTGGCTGTTCGGGCAGAGGCATAGGTAGCTGTCTTCATTCCGAAGAACCCCGTTAATCCGGAGAAGAAACCGCCGGAAAGAAAAGCAAAAGGCACCCATGGATTTTGAATTTTTAACACGTAAGCCATAATGGCAAACAATGCTGTCAAAATAAGGAAAACCCGAAACACAATTTTGTATTGCTGTTTCAGGTAAGCCATTGCCCCATCACGAACGTGTTTGGCAATTTTTTTCATGGTGTCGGTACCTTCGCTTTCCTTCATCATTTGCTGAAAGAAAAACCAGGCAAAAAAGAGTGCCAATATCGAACTGACAGGCACCATCCAGAAAATTGAATTCATAAGGTTTAGTTTTATGCAACAAAGTTGCTATTAGTTAATTGTAAGTTTATATAGAGCTGAAGATTAGATGTAACATCATAAAAAACACCAAACTCTTCATCTTAAGCACAAAAATAAAAAATGAAAACAAATCCTGTGAATTAATGCCCCATTAGTATCATCTTACAAACAATATCTTAATATTGGCAAAGATCCGGATTTGCAGGTCTTTTTCTTACGTTCCAATGGATACAGGTTTTTAGGCTGTATTTTTAATTCCGGAATTTCGTTTTCGTTTTGCACTGTATAAAATAACCAGAGATAGTACAATCAGAATCATTCCTGAAACAGAAACAAAATCAGGCGATTCGTTAGGAATAATAATCCAGCTCAGAATCGCACCAGAAACCGGTATCAGAAACTTCCAGATATTCAATTCAGAAACTTTGACTTTTGGCCGTCGCAGCAGAGTATTCCAGATTGATATGGCTGCTGCCGATAAAAAGCTTAACCAGGCAAGTGACATATAATATTCGGGCGGAAAAGACTTTTGTGGGAGTCCCTCGATTGGTAAGGAAATGACAAACATGAAAACACCACCGATAAACAGAGATGCAGAAGTTAAAACCATTGGCGAAATGCTCTGAACTTTTCGGGCAATCACGACATTGGTAATGCCCGAAACCAGGTTGTTCAAAAGAAGAAAAACGACACCAGGCAGGGCGATTTCAGCCCCGGAAGGAAGGGACTTCCGTCCAAGGGTAATCACTGCAACTCCGGAAATTCCAAGTAAAATACTTCCGGATTTCCGCCATTCGATGCGGTCGTTGAAGGTGAAAAAATGAGCCACCAAAGCGACAAATAAAGGCGACGAACCCACAATCATGGCTGAAATCGATGCCGGAACTAAATTGACTCCCATATAAAAGAGCGAATACTGCAGAATGATCTGCAAAAAGGCAATCAGGCAAACAAAGCCGAAGTTCTCCTGAACTTCTTTTCTGAAACGTTTCAGATTATGGATCAACGGGAGGAGCAATAATCCTGAAATTGCGAACCGGATACCTGCAAACTGAAGAGGAGTATGGTATTTCAGGCCGATCTTTACACCAACAAATGCCGATGACCAGAGCAAGCAGGCGATAATTGCCAGAAAAGTAGTTTGGGAAATATATTTTTTCATGCTGAATAAACAAGATCACAAAAGTGTAAATAAAAGTCCACTTCAGGGATTCCACCTTTCAAAAAGAAATTGAATACCAACTAACCAAACAAAAAAGGCAGCTTTTGGCCACCTTTTTTATGCTATTTGATAAACTTATAACTCATAATTTATAACTCATAACTAACCTAAATCCATTTAAGATACTGAAAATCCTGACGATGTGGCAACTCCGGATGTTTCGGATACATGCGGATGGCATAGCCAAAAGCTCCGGCATCCATCAGGTGCAGGTTCAACTTATAGGTGATTACTGTTCCTTCGACACTTTCGACAGCAAACTGAAGTCGCTCAATCAAAGTTGGCATATTATTTTTGCCATTCTCGGTAATTAACATCTCAACGCCAACATCCTCAGGCTTCAACCCTTTGATATCTGCCACTAACAGTGCAGGATATTCTTCACCAATCTTCAGAACATTGGTAATTCCATCGGTAATCTGAACTGTTTTAACTTCAATCAGATCCCAAACTGCCGATACGTCAAGTTTCCATGCTGCAATTTCTTTGGCTAACTTATAATCCGAAGCGACCAAGCGGGCACTCCGTTCAGTCTGTGGCTTGTAGAATTTATCATGATAGTCGCGGATCATGCGGGCAGTAGTGAAATTAGGGGCAACCTGGGCAAAGGTGTTTTTAATGTATGAAACCCATTTTTCAGGAATTCCATTGATATTTCGGTCATAGAATGCCGGCAGAATTTCTTCTTCGAAAATATTGTAAATGGTTTCGGCATCCAGTTCATCCTGAAGGTCGTTCACATCGTATGCATTTTCCTGAGAAAGTGCCCAACCTGCATCTTTTTTGTAACCTTCAACCCACCAGCCGTCGAGTACCGAAAAGTGGATCGTTCCGTTCATCACACCTTTTTCGCCACTTGTGCCCGATGCTTCCAAAGGACGGGTTGGCGTATTCATCCAAATGTCAACACCCTGCAACATCATTTTAGCAAGGTTCATGTCGTAATTCTGAACGAAAAGTATCTTTCCGGCAAATTCCGGACGTTTGGAAATTTCAACAATGTATTTGATCAGGTCCTGACCAGCTTTATCCGCTGGATGAGCTTTTCCGGCAAAAATAAACTGAACCGGACGTGCAGGGTCATTCACAAGTTTGGACAAGCGGTCGAGATTCCGGAACAACAGATGAGCCCTTTTATAGGTGGCAAACCGCCGTGCAAAACCAATGGTTAGTGCATACGGATTTAACTTGCCCAAAACTTCAGAAATCAGTTTCGGATTCTCATTGCGCTTGATCCAGTTGTTTGTAAACCGCTGTTTGATGAATCCAATCGTTTTTAAACGAAGCGTTTGTTTCAGATTCCATATTTCTTCATCCGGAATCTGATAGATTCTTTCCCATGCGTCAAAGTCAAGCTGTTCTTCCGGAAATCCTTTGCCAAAATATTTGCGGTGTAGTTCTTTCCATTCCTTGGCAGCCCAGGTTGAATAATGTACCCCATTAGTCACATATCCAACTTCAAGTTCTTCCGGAAGGAAACCTTTGTAAAGCGGACTTAAAACATCTTTCGAAACTTCTCCGTGTAGCATGCTGACGCCGTTAATTCCCTGCGATAGATTGCAGGCCAGATAGCTCATGTTAAAATGATCCTCGTAGATTTCAGCTTTGCCCAGGTTACAGAATTCATCCCAGCTAATTCCAATCCGTGATGGATATTTTTCCATGTAACGTTTAAACATATCCTGATGAAAGGAGTCGTGACCGGCAGGTACGGGAGTATGGGTTGTAAACAAAGTTGAAACACGCACAACTTCTTTAGCTTCAGTATAAAGCAATCCCTTTCCGGCAACCAGATCCGACATACGTTCCAATCCGATCATGGCAGCATGGCCTTCGTTGCAATGGTAAATATCGGTAGCATAACCCAGTTTCTTTAAGGTTCGAATACCGCCTAGACCCAGCAGAATTTCCTGTTTTAAGCGGTTTTCATTGTCTCCGCCGTACAAATGGTGAGTTACAAAACGGTCTTCATCCGAATTTGCTTCAAAGTCGGTATCGAGCAAAAAGAGTTTGATTGAACCAATATTGACCTGCCATACACGGGCAGTAACCATGCGGCCCGGATATTCAATCTGGATAAAAATCCAGTCTCCGTTCTGGTCGTATGCCGGCTGTACCGGAATTTTCGAAAACTGTTGAGCATCATAGTTCGAAAGTTGTTCGCCGTTAATTGAAATGTTCTGGCGGAAGTAACCATACCGGTACAACAAACCGACAGCAACCAGATCAACTTTCGAATCGCTGGCTTCTTTCAGGTAATCGCCTGCCAGAATTCCAAGACCGCCCGAGAATATCTTCAGACTGTCATGCAATCCGTATTCCATACTGAAATAGGCAATCGACGGTCCGGATAAATCTTTCCGTGCATCAAGATATTTGTTCAGAGCTAACGAAACATGATTCATTTTCAGGATAAACTCGTCATCATTTTCGAGTTCCAAAAAACGCTGGTAATTTACCTTTTCAAGCAAAAGGATCGGATTATGCTCACATTCCTCCCAGGTTTCGGCATCTATACTTTGAAACAGATCGCGCGCTTCAGTATTCCATACCCACCATAAGTTTCGGCTTAACTCTTTTAACGGAGCAAGTTTCTCCGGAATATTTGATTCGACAAATAATTTTTTCCAAACTGGCTGTTCCACAATTGAATATTTTAATGAAAACAATGACTGATTACTTCTTCTTTTTTTCTATCGTATTCGTTATCAAATCTTCTGCAAAAAAGAAAGCTGCAAAAGAAGCTAAAAAAACACGGATTCTGAAATACTTAGTGTAAAAAGGACGTTAAATCTTCAATAAATCTTTGACACGATTTTGAATTTTTCATTTACATCCATAGATATTTATTCTAAAAAATGCGGTAAATATCAAGTATTTGAATGACAGAATATCTCCATATCAGTTTTTCAATTTCCTTTATTCCATCTTTCCTGAGCTTGTTGCACAAGTTAGAATCATCTAATAATCCGACGATTACTTCATCCATTGGATGAATGTCTCAATAATCGACTTGAATTGCATTTTCCGGAGTTTTTGAAACTCCGGATTGCCGGGAGGTAATCAAAGGACGGTCGGCTTGCATCGCCATGAGCGCTACTATTCCAAATGGCTCCGATACTGAAGGAATGATAAAAATATCACTCGTTTGAAAAAGTTCAGGCCTCCAGAATTGATTTTCAATCCAATGAGTCCTTGTATAAAACGCTTACCTAAAACCAATCTAAATAAGGTCCGATTGGAATATTAACCTCTGCGGTTCGATTATTTTTCTGAAATTTGCGGCCAACCACTTAATTATTCAAAAATGAAGCTAAGAGAGATCGCTGCTGTGCTAAACGCCACCATATCCTGCGGCGCCGAAAAACTGGACGAAGAAGTGGAGATGGGATACAGTTCCGACCTGATGAGTGATGTTCTAACGCTGGATACCGACAATCTGGTTCTGATTACCGGATTGGTCAATCTTCAGGCCATTCGGACGGCTGAAATGGCCGACATCCGTGCCATCGTTTTTGTCCGGAATAAAAAGGTGAATCAATCCATGGTTAAATTGGCACATGAAAACGGAATGTGCCTTCTTGAATCTCCCTATTCGCTGTTTAAATCGAGTGGTTTGCTTTTTCAGGCCGGATTAAAACCGATTTATTAATATTGAAAATAAGCCATATTCAATGTCGAATAAGAATTTAGAAAAAAGAAAAAAGAAAAAAGAAAATCCGACGGTATCGGGTTTTATGCTTCTCCGTTTAGAGGGATTGGGGGAAGTATTATGAAACTCACTTTCGCGATACAAGGCGGTGATTTTATTCATGCAGGACATCCGTCAAGTGAAGTTAAAAAGGTGTTGAAGCAATTGAATATTGACAATAAAATCATTAAAAATGTGGTGATTGCCTTGTATGAAGCTGAAGTAAACGTGGTGGCACATGCCTACAGCGGAACTGTAAATGTTGAAATTGACGAAAATAAAATAACCATTCTGGTTACTGATGAAGGTCCGGGAATTCCGGATATTGATCTGGCGATGAAGCCTGGATATTCGACAGCCAGTAAAAGTGTTCAGGAAATGGGATTTGGTGCCGGAATGGGCTTGCCAAACATCAAAAAAAACACCGACGAAATGTGGCTTGAAACTGAAGTTGGAAAAGGTACCAAGGTGAAAATGCTTAATTATTTTTCATGACCGAACAGACACAATATCATGCGCTTAAAGTAGATGCAATCAAATGTATCGGCTGCACGCATTGCATGAAATCATGTCCGACAGAAGCTATCCGGGTAATCAAAGGTCTGGCGGTTATCGATCATGAAAGTTGCGTGGACTGTGGCCAGTGTCACCGGGTTTGCCCGACCAATGCCTTTTACGTAGAACAGGACGATCTGGCAAAAATCAGGGGATTTAAATACCGTGTCATCCTGTTTCCTTCCATCATGATTGGCCAGTTCCCTGAAAAATACAGTGAAAACCAGATTTATGAAGGATTAATGAAAATTGGATTTACCCATGTTTATGAGGTAGAACAACCATTACAACTTTTAATTGATTCGGTAAAGGAATATTGTGCAAATCCGGTCAATACCAAACCGGCCATATCTGCTTATTGTCCGGCAATTATCCGGCTGATTCAAAGCAGGTATCCTTCGTTAACCGAAAATATCATACTCCGGAAAGCACCTTACGATTTGGCGGCACATTTTGCAATAGAACGTTTCATGCTTGAAGGTGCTCAACGTGATGAAATCGGACTTTTCTACGCTACACCCTGCATTGCGAAAATTGCCTCGGTAAAAAGTCCGGGTGGTGAACGCGAATCCATAGTAGATGGAATTATTAACATGAATCATCTGTACAATGAAGTCATGAAAGTTATTTCAGAAGACGAGGCTGAAGATCATTCCATACAGCGCCAGAATCTTTCAAGTGAAGGCGTCCTCTGGAGTCTGACCCGCGGCGAATCCAGAAATTTTGGTTCGAGGAGCATGGCTATCGACGGGATTCACAATGTGGTCCGGTTTCTGGAACGACTCGAAAACGACCAGGTTAAAGGCATCGATTTTTTGGAACTTCGGGCCTGTGACCAGAGTTGTGCGGGTGGCATTTTACTCACCGGAAACCGGTTTATGAATGTTGAGCGACTTGAACGGCGCGCCAGACGGTATCCTCTGGCGAAAGATATCCCATTTTCAAATATCAAAGTGGATGTTGAAAAGCTAAAACAGAAATTAATTATTGATTCCATCCATCCGAAACCTGTTTTTATTTTCGGAAAAGACCGGATAAAAGCGATGGAAAAGATCGACCGGGCGCAGCGAATTGTTTGCTTTCTGCCCGGGATCGATTGCGGTGCATGCGGTGCACCCAACTGCCACGCGCTGGCTGATGACATGGTGAATAACAAAGCGAAAATGTCCGACTGTATCTTTTTGCAGCAAATGTGGGAAGATGAAGGCAGGATTACTCCAAATAAAGCGTTCCTCAATGTTCAGAAAAAATGGGGAACCAATCGGTTTAAAGCAGATTGCAACAAAAAAGGAAGAAGAAATGAAGGTTTTTGAATTGGTTGAAGAACTCGGATTAAAAGTTTTTTCGGGTCACAAGGGACTTGATCGCGAAATTTCCGGAGGATATGTATCCGACCTGCTGAGCGATGTGATGGGAAATGCACAGGAAGCCCAGGTTTGGATTACCCTTCAGGTGCACCAGAATGTGATGGCTATTGCTTCACTGAAAGATTTGGCAGCAGTTATTCTTGTAAGCAACCTTGAACCTCAGGAAAATACAAAACGAAATTCGGACGATGAGAGTATTCCCATTTTGGGAACCAGCTTACCTGCATTTGAAATTGCGGGTAAAATTTACCAGTTATTTAACCGGTAGCCATGAAACAATTCAGGACTGATCTGCATATCCACACCGTTTTATCACCATGCGGGGATCTGGAAATGAGTCCTTCCAATATCGTTTCTATTGCCAGAAACCGCGGATTGGATATCATTGGAATTACTGACCACAACAGCACCAAACAGTGCGAGTTGGTATGGAAACTTGGCCGAAGTTCAGGACTGACAGTCATTCCAGGATGCGAAATGACTTCGCGCGAGGAAGTTCACTGCCTTGGTTTATTCGAAGATTTTGATGCGATGCGAATGTTTCAAAGCTTTCTGGACCAGCATCTAATTGTCATTCCGAACAAGCCACTTTTATTTGGCTATCAGCTGGTTGTGGATGAGGATGAAAATATTATGGAAGAAGTTGTCAATTATTTGGGCGCTTCGCTGGATGTGAGTATTGAAGAAATAGAGCAGAAAGTACACGAACTGTCAGGGATTTTTATTCCGGCACACATTGACAGACCACGAAACAGCCTGTTCAGTCAGCTTGGATTTTTTCCTCCGGAATTAAAGGTGGATGCACTGCAGATTTCGAAAAATACGGATGAGGCGGCCATTCGGAAAGAATTCAGGATTAGTGAGGAAATAACCGTGGTGAAGTTTTCGGACGCACATTTCCCGGACGATCTGGGAAAAATATTTACAATTTTCGAAATGGAGAGTCCCTCATTTGGCGAAATCAGAAAAGCATTGCACGGAGTAGATGGCCGGAAAATCCTCATCCCCAGCCCTTCTCCATAGGAGAAGGGAGCATGAAATGCACAGAACAATTTGGCAAAAAAAAAAGAAATGGACGACAATACAACAGAACAGTCAATTGTAAATCAATCATTTTTCCCCTCCTTCGGAGGGGTTAGGGGAGGCTTCCTTTTATGAAAGATCTTTCGATGCATATTCTCGACATTGTCCAGAATTCAATCCGGGCCAAAGCGAAACTGATTGGGATCGAAATGACCGAAAGTCCGGATGAGAATCGATTGACTGTTTCAATAAATGATGATGGCACAGGAATGGATTCTGAACAGTTGAAGCTGGCAACCGACCCATTTTATACTTCGCGAACCACGCGAAAAGTCGGATTGGGATTGTCGCTTTTAAAGCAAAATGCGGAGATGACCGGTGGAACATTCAGGATTGAATCGGAATCAGGAAAAGGCACCCTGGTGACAGCAAGTTTTGTCTTCAACCATCTCGACAGGCCAATCATCGGCGACCTTGTTGGAACTCTGCTCATCCTGATTTGTAATTCAGGCAAAACAGACTATGTCTTTAAACATCAAACTGGCTCCGGAACGTTTGAGCTTGACACAAGAGATATCCGGCAAACCATTGAAGATGTACCGCTTAATCATCCTGAAGTACGGCAATTTTTAAAGGAAATGCTTCAGGAGAATTTAGAACAAATCCAAATTAGCGAATGATGATAAAAATTAGTTTATAGAAGATTTAAAGTACTGATATTTAGCCCATAATGATTTGAATTAATTGATACACAATACAAAGCGAAATAGTTATGAATAAAATCAAAAATCTGGCCGATCTGAAAAAACTACAATCAGAAGTCCAGTCTAAAATTAAACTACGGGAAAATGGAGACCATCCCGAAAGTGTGGTTCAAATTAAAGTTTCTATGGCTACCTGTGGTATTGCTTCAGGAGCGAAAGAAATCATGACCTACATGATTGATGAACTTGATCATCAGGGCATTGATTCTGTTGTTACACAAACCGGGTGCATGGGCTATTGTTATGCAGAGCCTACCATTGAACTGACAATTCCGGGACAGCAACCAGTTGTTTATGGTTTTGTAACCAAAACAAAGGCGCACGAAATCATCGAAAAACACATCAAACTAAACGAAATGCTGGATGGAATTATTCCGGTGACTTATTTATTAATCGACAACTAATTCAATCAAACGGACAAATATGGCCGAATACACAATGCATATACTTGTTTGCGGTGGTACCGGATGCAAGGCTTCACAAAGCGAATTGATTAAATCAAATTTCAAGACACGGCTCAACGAATATGGTTTGAGCGACGAGATTCAGGTGATTTTAACCGGATGTTTTGGTTTTTGTGAGAAAGGACCGATTGTCAAGATTTTACCTGACAATACGTTTTATACCCAGGTAACTCCTGAAGATGTGTCTGAAATTATTGACGAGCACATCATCAAAGGCCGGCAGGTCGAACGCCTACTTTACAAAGATCCGGAAACGCAAAAAACCGTCAGCACTGCGAACGGCATGGACTTTTATAAAAAGCAGATTCGTATCGCACTCCGGAACTGCGGTTTTATCAATCCTGAAAACATCGAAGAGTACATTGGTCGCGACGGATATGGTGCTTTGGGCACCTGTCTGACTGAAAAATCTCCGGAGGATGTGATCCGGATAGTCAAAGAATCAGGGCTTCGCGGACGCGGCGGCGGTGGATTCCCTACCGGTTTGAAATGGGAACTGACACGAAAATCGGTCAGTGATCAAAAATATGTGGTTTGCAATGCCGACGAAGGCGATCCGGGTGCATTCATGGACCGTTCAATTCTGGAAGGCGACCCGCATTCGGTCATCGAAGCCATGGCCATCTGCGGCTATTGCATCGGTGCCGACAAAGGATTGGTTTACATTCGGGCCGAATATCCTCTGGCCATCGAACGCCTGAAAATTGCGATCCGTCAGGCCAGCGAATATGGTTTACTTGGCGATGGCATCCTCGGAACGGATTTCAATTTCAGTATTGAAATCCGGTATGGAGCCGGAGCTTTTGTCTGCGGAGAAGAAACTGCCCTTATTCATTCGATGGAAGGGCACCGCGGCGAACCATCAGTAAAACCGCCATTCCCCGCTGAAAAAGGGTACAATGGCAAGCCTACCAATGTCAACAATGTGGAAACGTTTGCCAATATTCCGGTAATCATTAACAAAGGTTCAGCATGGTTCGCTTCAATCGGAACTGAAAAATCGAAAGGAACCAAAGTGTTTGCCCTTGCCGGAAACATCAATAATGTTGGCTTGATTGAGGTTCCGATGGGAATTACCCTTCGCGAAATCATATACGATATCGGCGGTGGAATAAAAGATGGCCGCGAATTCAAGGCGGTTCAAACCGGAGGTCCTTCAGGAGGTTGCCTCACCAAATCATTTCTGGATACTCCCATCGATTACGACAATCTGGTGGCTGCAGGTTCCATGATGGGTTCAGGAGGAATGATTGTTCTTGATGACACAAGTTGTATGGTGGCCATCGCAAAGTTTTATCTTGAATTTACACTTGACGAATCATGCGGAAAATGCACGCCTTGCAGGATTGGCAATAAACGCCTATACGAAATTCTCGAAAAAATAACCGATGGAAAAGGAACGAAGGAAGATCTGAGCCGTCTCCGGATGCTGAGCAACGTAATTAAAGACACTTCCCTCTGCGGACTGGGCCAAACTTCGCCTAATCCCGTTCTGTCAACGCTTGATCATTTTTACGATGAATACCTGGCCCATGTCACCACTTCCTCTTGCCCGGCAGGCCAGTGCAAGGCTTTGGTTCACTACACCATCGATGCCGAACATTGTACCGGATGCACCCTTTGTTTCAGAAATTGTCCGGTTGGAGCTATTTCAGGTGAAAAACGAAGTCCACACTATATCGACCAGTCACTTTGCATCAAATGTGGCGTATGTTTCGAAAAATGCAAGTTTGATGCAGTATTAATCGCATAAAAGAGTTTTTATGGAAATGATAAACCTCACAATAGATAATAAACCGGTAGTTGTTCCTTATGGAACTACCATATTGAAAGCTGCTTCAGGCATTGGAATTGATATCCCAACCTTGTGCTACATGAAGCTGGATGATATGAACATTGAAAATAAGCCTGGCGGCTGCCGCGTTTGCGTGGTCGAGGTCAAAGGCCGTAGGAATTTGTCTCCGGCATGTTGCACCGAAGTAACCGAAGGAATGGAAGTGGAAACGCATACTATTCGCGCGGTGAATGCCAGGCGCACAGTCGTTGAACTGATTCTGTCGGATCATCCGGCCGATTGTTTGATTTGCGCCAAATCGGGTAACTGCGACTTGCAGGACATGGCGCACCATCTTGGAGTTCGCAAGATTCATTATGAAGGAGAAAAGTCGATGTATCGCGAAGACACATCGCCTGCCATTATTCGGGAAATTGACAAGTGCATCATGTGCCGCCGCTGCGAAACCATGTGCAACGACGTTCAGACTGTTGGCGTGCTTTCTGCCGTCAACCGTGGATTCCATGCCGTTGTGGCACCGGCCTTCGAAATGAATCTCGACCATTCGGTTTGTACTTATTGCGGACAATGTGTTGCCGTTTGCCCAACAGGTGCACTCACCGAAGTTGACGAAACCGGAGCCGTGATCCGGGCACTTTCGGATCCGACAAAAACGGTGATTGTACAAACAGCTCCTGCAGTACGCGCAGCACTGGGCGAAGAATTCGGAATGGAAGCCGGAACACTGGTGACCGGGAAAATGGTTGCAGCACTTCGCAGACTTGGATTTAACTATGTATTTGATACCGACTTTGCCGCCGACCTGACGATTATGGAAGAAGGAACTGAACTGCTGACCCGGCTTTCAGCTTTTATTGCGGGTGATAAAAAAGTAAAACTCCCGATTCTGACTTCCTGTTGTCCGGCATGGGTGAAATTCTTTGAACATTCGTTTCCTGAATTGAAAGATATTCCATCAACAGCACGTTCACCTCAACAGATGTTCGGCTCGATTGCAAAAACATATTTTGCTGATAAAATTGAGGTCAAACGCGAGAATCTGGTGGTGGTTTCCATCATGCCATGTGTGGCTAAAAAGTATGAAAGCAGTCGTCCTGAATTTTCGGTCAATGGAAATCCGGATGTTGACTTTGCCCTCACAACACGCGAACTGGCGCGCCTGATTAAATTAGGAAACATTGATTTCAAAGCACTTCCAAACGAAGATTTTGATCAGCCATTAGGTGAATCAACCGGGGCCGCAGTAATTTTCGGCACAACCGGCGGAGTAATTGAAGCTGCTGTCCGCACTGCTTATGAAATTTTCACTGGCAAACCTTTGCCACGACTTGATTTTGAAGAATTGCGCGGGATGGATGGATTGCGCAAAGCAACCATTGATTTTAACGGAACTCCGATTCATATTGGCATTGCTCATGGTCTGGGAAATGCCCGCAAACTACTTGAAGAGATTCAGGCGGGGAAAAGTGAGTTTCATGCCATCGAGATTATGTCATGCCCCGGTGGATGTATCGGAGGTGGCGGTCAGCCTTATCACCACGGAGATGCAGAGATTCTGAAAAAACGCCAGCGTGCAATTTATTCGGAAGATACCAATAAGACGATTCGGAAATCACATGAAAATCCATACATCACCAAACTTTATGAAGAATTTCTGGGTGCTCCAAACAGCGAAAAGTCGCATCATCTGCTGCACACCAAATATTTTGACCGGAGTTAGGGATCAAACGGGGGATAAGTGGTCAATCAATGTTCAATCATTGTCATTTAACAGTCATTTAATCGTCATTCATTGTCATTTATAGTAAAACGTTTAAGGAATGAAACTGGAAGATTTACAGGTTTATCAGATTTCGATAAAACTTGCTGATGAAGTTCATGACTTGGTTATTGAATGGGATAATTTTCATAAATTTTCAACCGGAACTCAGTTGGTAGATGCTGCTGATTCTGTTTCAGCCAATATTAGTGAGGGCTATGGACGGTTTCACTTTAAGGATCACAAGAATTTTCTGTATTTTTCGAGAGGATCACTTTCAGAGACAAAAACCTGGATTACAAAGGTGCTCAATCGAAAACTCATCAAAGAGGACGAATATGCAAACCTAATGGAGCGGTACAATTCCTTGGGTGTTAAACTGAACAATTACATTAATTCGATAGGAAACTCCAATGACCACCAATGACAATGAATGACTATAGAATGACAACAAAAAATACAAACTCATAGATAAAAATAAAGATATGCCAGGAATAAAACTTTCAGAAAAAACAATCGGACAAATCAAAACCATTTGCTCCGATTTCGGGAACCAGGGAAGTGAACTGATTAATGTATTGCACCAGGTTCAGGGTAAATTAGGCTATTTACCAGCCGAAGTGCAGGAAGTGATTGCCAAAGAACTAAACATTTCGGTAGCCAAAGTTTATGGAGTGGTCACATTCTACTCATACTTTACCATGATTCCGCTGGGTGAGTTCCCGATTTCGATTTGCATGGGAACGGCTTGCTACGTACGTGGTTCGGAACAGGTTCTGGCCGAATTTAAGCGCCAGTTAAAAGTCGAAGTTGGACAATCCACTCCTGACGGTCAATTCTCGCTGAACTGCCTGCGCTGTGTTGGAGCCTGCGGTTTGGCTCCGGTCGTGATGGTTGGTGAAAAAGTGTTTGGCCGGGTTTCGCCGCAAATGGTTAAAAATATCATCGCCGATTACAAGGAAGGCACTGCCGGGGAAGCTAAAAGCGCCTGATTTCTCATTTCCTTTGATAGGATGAGCAACTCCATGTACCAAGCGCACTACCTCATCGAAAATTACCTATCTTTGAATTGGGTTTACCTGATAAGTCCAATTAAATGAGATCGAAATGGAAACAAATATTCAGGTCGTAAAAAGATTAAAGGATAATCTCCGGAATGAGTTCGGAGAAAATGTTATGGAAGTAATACTTTTCGGGTCACGTTCATCCGAAAAGGCTGAAGATTTTTCTGATTATGATGTTTTGATTATCCTGAAACAGGATCCGGATTGGATTCAAAAACGCAAAATATCGGAAATCTGCTATGAAATCGAGCTACAAAATGAAATTCTGATTGATTCTCATATTCTTTCCTTATCAGAAGTAGGTTCTCTGAGAGGGAAACAACCTGTTTTTCAGAAGGCAATCCTGGAAGGAATTCATGTATGACCATTGAGGAACAAACAAAGGATGATTTGATAAAATATCGTCTGGAACAAGCCAGAGAGACGATTGAAGTTGTGGATTTATTGATTAAAAACGACAAATTATCCTCGGCAGTTAATCGTATTTACTATGGAATGTTCTATTCATTATTGGCACTTGCGCTTCAGTTTAACTTCGAAACCTCAAAGCACCAGCAATTAATTGGATGGTTTAATAAAGATTTCATCCGCAAGGAACTGATCGCAAAAGAATATGGGAGAATTCTCCGCGATGCATATGAAAGCAGAACTTCAGGCGACTATGACTCTTTTGTGGTATTTAAACACTCAGAAGTATTATTGCTATTTTCTGATATGAAATCCTTCATTGAACAAATAGAAATTTTTATCCGGTCAACAAATAGCTAATGTTTGTTTTCGGCTTCCCCTTTATAAATTCTCCAAACCTTAACCAATGAAGTCCATTTCTCTTTTCATTTTCCTCTTTTTCTTTTCTGTCTTCCTTGGCACAGCTCAATCAAAAACAGCTGCAGTTACTTATAAAACCGAAGCCAATATTTCCTATCGTTCCGGAGAAAATCTGGATGAATACATGAAAGAACGCTGTAAACTGGACGTTTATTTTCCTGAAAACGTGGACAGTTTTACCACTGTGGTTTGGTTTCATGGCGGAGGATTAACTGCCGGAGAAAAATTTATTCCTGAACGTTTGAAAAACCGGAAACTGGTTCTTGTTGCTGTGAATTACCGCTTGAGCCCCAAGGTGAAAAGTCCGGTTTTTATCGACGATGCCGCTGCTGCGGTGGCCTGGGTTTTTAAAAATATCAGCAAATACGGAGGCGATCCGAAGAAGATTATAGTATCCGGACATTCAGCAGGTGGATATTTAGCTTGCATGATTGGGCTCGACAAGCATTATCTGGCAGCTTATGGCATTGATGCCAATTCGATTCAGAAACTTGTACCGTTCAGCGGGCAAATGATTACTCATTTTGTTATCCGCAAGGAACGAGGCATTCCGGATACCCAGCCATTGGTTGATGAATTCGCCCCGCTTTTTCATGTCAGGGCCGATGCCCCGCCACTGTTCCTGATTACCGGTGACCGTAACCTGGAATTGCTCGGCCGCTACGAAGAAAATGCATACATGTGGCGAATGATGGCACTTTCAGGCCATAAACAGACTACGTTGTATGAATTGGATGGCTTCGATCACGGAGGAATGGCTGAACCGGCCATTGATCTGTTGTTGAAAATATTGAAGAAATAGCAAGTACTTGAATCAATTCGGAAAATAAGAATTAAAAGTTGACGTTTTATCGGAATTGAGTCAGTTACTTTTCATCAAAAATTCATGAAAATCAAGCATACCTTGAAAAGAAAAAGCCATTTCGTAATCCTACTTCTGGGATTTCTATTATTATTCGGTGGAAACGGATGCAAAATCTTTCAAAAGCACAACCATGGAACTGGCCAGCTGATAAGCACACCACCTCATGGACGGCTGGCACCGGGGGAGATCGATGATATGTCCGGAAGAATAAATGAAAACAAAAATGCACCCAAGCAGGATAAGAAACGAAGAAGGGAATAAACCAAGAGTCCGGAGAAATCAACTCCGGACTTTTTGGTTTATTTAACTCCTTCGGAGTTAAATTTTAATGACCCCCAGTGAAACTGGGGGTAAGAGTAAGCAACGAAGTTGCAACCCCGAAGTGGGTTGAATTAAATATTAAAGCAAATATTTTTCATCAAATTCAACGCCATTTTCTTTTAACAGCCTGATAAACTCGTCCTGAAAACTTTCTTTCTTGTGATGTTCCTGCTGATTCATCACATATTTCACAATGGTATCCTTCTCTCTTATCGATAGGGTAAATGCGCCATAGCTTTCCGCCCAATTCGAAAAGTTGGGAAAAATTCCATTTTCTTTAATCCATTTCGAACTGGCTACTTTAACAGCTTTAACCAGATCAGCCAAAGCAATCGAAGGGTGCAAATCGCAAACAATATGAATATGATCTTCAACTCCATTGATCCTGAAAAGTTTGCAGTTTTTGTTTTTCATCACTCCCCAGATGTATTTGAAAAGTTCATCATTGCCTGAGTTTAGCAATACCCTTTCACTGTTTATGGTGTGAAAAGTCAGGTGATAAAGAATTTGACGATAGCTGGCCATAAGGATGGAATTTAAAAGTTAACAAAAAGAATTCGCCGTAAAAAGTTACGAAATATTTGGCAATAAATATTGATTGTGTGGTTGTTTATGGTTAATATTCAACCCACTTCGGGGTTGTGGCGGCAGTGGCTCCCTTGCAGCCCCCAATTGCATTGGGGGTGACTAACAGTTAACCCATACGGGTTAATCTCCGCAACAATAAAGGCATTGCAACTTTTAAAAACTCCGAAGGAGTTTACTGTTAGTCACCCCCAGTGAAACTGGGGGCAAAGGAAACGCTGAGGAAAGCCAACCCGGAACGGGTTGAATAATAAACTATTAAAACACCAAATTAAGTTATGAACACTGAGCGATTGATCCAATGCTGTGTTGTATATTTATTAATCTTACAATACCCAAAATATGATTGAATCAAGAGAATTTTTCGACAAATTTTCAACAGAACTTAACTGTTGTGCCGAGAATGAAAACGATGGTATATTTATGACCATCAGTCGTTTGAAACATTTTGTCAGCACACTTAAGGAAAAGATTGATCAAGATAACAAGGAAATACTTTCATCAATTAAAAACGAAGAACATGAGATTGCCTGCTCTTTATTAAACCAATCTGAAGTCATCAGTCGATTGGATTATTTTAGTGATATCTTATTGCAGTCGTCAATTGTTACAATATATTCTTTCCTTGAATATAAACTTTCTCAAGTAGCAAAAATATGTGAGGAACAGTTGACACCTATCGGAAAAATAAAGTCTTATGAAAAGAATGGGATAAAGCTGGTGAGTGCTATTGAAAAATATAATTCTTTTTTAAAATCAGAAATAATTGTTGACCTAGAGTTATATAGCGAGAATTTTAGGGAAATTTTGAAATGGAATAACGCAAGAAAGTATATTGTACATAAATCAAAGCGAAATGCAACAAACTTAGATTTATCTAACTTTAATTCAATGACCTTTGAATATGGTACTCTGCATATTAAAGACGAAAGCGAAATTTTTGATTTCTTAATTTTGATCGAAGATTATTTAGCGAAAGTCGTTGATCTAATCAATACCAAATATTTATTGATTCAATATAAATTGATAAATAGTTAGTTAAGTTTTTCCGGAATTAAATGTATCAACTTATTCATTCTAATATGTCAAAAGGAAATTTTCATCAAGTACTTTGCAGTCTTCCGCTTCGGCAAAATGACAAACCATCATTTTCAGTTCAATTATTGCCTTTTGTTAGTTTCGAAGCAGGTCAATTAATCATGTTTGGTGGAATTCAATCATCGGGGCGTACGCTTACTATGCTTACGTTAATGAATGAATTTATGCTCAATGGTCATTCTGTTTGTTGGATAAGTAATACTGAACGAGGAAGTGAATTAGCCTTGAAATTATTGGCAATCAGAACAAATACACCTTATTCTGAATTAAAAATCGACTTCGAAGGAGCCAAAAATACTGCAATGGAAGTCGGACTCGGCGATTGTTCAATTTTCGACAAGTGTTATTATTGGGGAGATTGCAGGACGTACATTGAAAACCAAGCCAATACTGGTACAAAGGTGTTTTTTATTGATGCTCTAACTTGTTTGATTTACGATGAAAGCCAAACAGATTTTAATGAAAAGCTTGACAAAATGGCTCGTGAATTCAAAATATTGGCTACTGTATTAAATATACTCATCATTGGCAGTTCACCTTTTGGACATGAAATATATGAGAGGGAAGGACATTACCCTTCTACCGGCGACCTACCGGGTTCATACCTTTTTGCTGAAATGTTTGACACCATTCTCCTTTTTCATGTTCCTGAAATGTACGGCATTACGGAGGCAGAAGATGGTGGGCAACTTTATAATCAAATTGAAATATTTGTTGGAAAAGGTCGTTTCCCTATAGCTAAACCATTTCATCGGTTCGACCCATACATATTTGAGATTGATAATCTTATACCCCGAGTAAATATTACATAAGTTGGTTGACAAAAAACAACAAAATTGCTAAGACTCAAGTTGAAATATTTGAAAATGTTATACGGGCTTAGTTGTTTGAATAACTATCTACTTATTTGAAAATCATAATATTGCTCATAGTCATCAAATCCATCTTCATCATTATGTGCCTTGAAGTTAAAACTTTTAATCCTTTCAAAATATTCAGTTTCTTCCTCAAAACTACACATCACAATTACACAATTCTTTAAATGATTATATTCCATAGCTGCGGGGAAAAGTGATTGATTTTTAAAATTTGGGTTTAAAAGAATTGAATCGTATATTGAAAAATGTATTAAATTAATGATACACCATAAAATGTAATTAGGATCTTTTTGAATTATTGATTTTAGCATTTCTCCTGAATATTTTCCAAATCCAATTTTGTCCTCGGGGGAATATGACTTAAGGTTGTGTGCATTATCCTCTTCTTGTGTTGTTTTTTTATATTTCTTCTTTTTTTGTTTGGATAATTTTCTTAGATTATAAATTCTTAAATAAATAGGATTATCTAGGGTGACATCTTTACCATATGATTTGAGAACAGCTAATTTATAAGGTTCCACAACTTCAAATTTGAAATCTTCATTAAAAGAGAATTCAGAACTGTTATTCAAAATTGTATTTTTATCAATATATTCTTCATAAAATAATAAAGAGGTCGCGTAATCTTCCTTCTCAAATAATTCATGAGCTCTCTTTATTATTATTTCATTTGGGTTATTGCTACTGGAGTCAATATTTATTGACTCATCAATATTTGAAATATAATACCAAGTCTTATCCTCGTTGGAATCAAATATTTCATTCACAAGTATTGGTTTTTTTAAATCTAATTTTAAATCGAC
>CAIPKZ010000244.1 GCA_903865775.1 uncultured Prolixibacteraceae bacterium
AGATCACGAAGAGTTGCTTTTATGCGGTCTTCTTCTTCCAGTGTAATGATGGGCAAAACGGTAATCTGTGCATATTCAACCTGAGCATCGATTAACGGAATTTCAGCTTCAGGCAAGGTCTTAAAATGTGCCCTCACTTCAGCAGGTGTTATGGTAACTTTCTCAATTATTTTTTCCTGCATCTGTTGAGTCATCTGTTGATTTTTGATGACTTCCTGCAAATCAGATTTCAGGTCCACAATCGATTTTTTGAAATAGGCTTCCACTTCTTTTTCAGAGCCAAGGTGTGAAATGAAATATTGAATTCGTTGTTCCAGGCTCGAGTTTAACTGACTATCGCTCACAATAATGGTGGTATCCAGTTCAGCTTCGGCGAGCAAAAGTTTTTCAACCAGCAAATTCTCCAGAATCTCACATTTCATATCTCCTTCGGTGGTAATTCCTTGTGCTTGTTGCTGCTGAAACATGGCTTCGATATCCGACTTCAGGATAATGTTTTTCCCTACAACGGACACAATCTGGTCAACAGTTTTATCTTGTGCATTGACTGGATTGCTCAGGGCAACACATCCCAACAGGATAAATAAGCCAATTAGTTTTCTGATCATAAACGATTATTTATTTGTATTATATAGTTTAACCTTATTATTATCAATGCCTTCCTTGTAAATGTCTTTTTCGATTTGTTTCAGAAAATCGATTTTCTGCTTACTTAGAATCAGGTTTCGTATGTCGTTTTCAACATATTCGATCGGAGAAACCTGACCTTCCAGACGGTAATCGCGGATGCAGACAATATAGTAATAAATTTTATCGCTGCTTTCCGTAAACCGGTTTCTTTCCAGAAACAGCTTCTGGTTTGTGATTTGTTCCGGAGTATTTTTCAGGACCATATCGGCAGCTATCCACTGATCGTTAAAACGGTCAAAAGCTTTGGCGTAACTCAGGCAATAATCATTCAGTTTGGCCTGTTTCGCAGGGTCGTTCGAAAGGCAAAGTTCCCGGAGGTTTTCGGGGCTCGAAACCTCCACCGGAACCTTGATGTAAATGGCTTTTACAATGTTTCGGTTCAGAATGAAGCTTTCGCGGTGCTGATTAAAGTATTTTTGAATATCTGAAGGTTTCAGTGTCGTATCCATTTTTTGTTTAATCAGCTCGTTTTTATACCTGAAAACGATGAGTGAATTGCGGTATTCTTCGAGTTCATTGCTCACATCTTTCAATTCAGCTTTCAGATTTTCTTCAGCTTTTAGTAAGAGAAGTTCGCGCTGAACCCATTTCTTGACGTAGTCGTCGGCCCACAAGGAACTGTCGGTTGCATCCAGGTAATCAGGCGTGTTTTTTGACAGTTCTTTCATCGACAGAACCTTGTTGCCCACTTTGGCGATTGGCTCTTCTTTTTCAAAAAACACGTTGCATGCTGTTAGAAAATAGCTGGTAAGAATAATATAAATGACAGCCTTTCTCATTCAATATTCTGAATTTTTTTGAGCACTTTAGTATTTACTTTAACCGGGTATTTCGCTTTTAATGAGTCAATCCATTCTTTTTCGATCTGCTCCTGAAAGTCGGAGGAATAAAGTCCCCAGGCGTCTTTCAATACTTTTTGTTCATTCTGAATGGTTTTTCCGTGGACAAAGGTAATTGTTTCATCAAATCCTGCAGGCTTTGGACCGTTCCAAATGTAATAATCAACAATAGGATTTTCACCCTTTTCAACTGCCACTTCAGTAATCTGAACATTATTTTCAGTTTTTGTATTGAAAAGGTCGGTCAGTTCCTGTTTGCTCATTTCTTTTCCGTCGAGTAAACTCTCGACTTTGGTCCGTAGTTCTGCATTTTTTGCTTCAATGACCGAGCCTTTGAAACGTTCGTTCCAGAAGTATTTCTTCGTACTCTGGTCGTAATATTTTTGAAGACGTAAGGTATCAGCCGAAGCCACATCCCAGATTTTATCTTTCGAGATATTGAAAAGCAGGATACCGTCATGATACTCTTTGTAAACCCGGGCAAAATCAGCGTGTTTAATTTCCAGTTGAGTATTTTCGAATTCAAGCAATTTGTTGTTGATGAATTTATCGAGTAATTCCTTCAATGCAGGTTCAGGATTTGAAATAACTGGTGCATATCGCTGAGTTTGAATATAATCATTGAAATTTCCACAGGTATAGGTTAAATTGCTGAAACTCACCAGAACATTGTCTTTTATTGGCTCCAATTTTATAGTCAGGTTTTTACCTGAAGCGGTATCTGCAACCAATGCAATGATTTTAGAAAAATTGGACTGATCTGTTTTTAACTGGTATTCGGCACGTAATTTCCGGTCGAAGGCCTCGTCACTATATTTGCTGATCTGTGGATTTTGTTTGATTTTGGATTCCAGGTCAGCACGCATTTTTTCCAATGGCTGTTGTGCACGCAATTCAATCCTTTTGATGATGTGCCAGCCATAAGGAGTGCGGATTACCGATGAAATGTCTCCGTCGTTTTTCAATGCAAAGGCTGCTTCAGCAAACGAAGGAACCATATTCGTTGGTGTGAAAAAATTCATGACACCGCCGTTTGCAGCCGACTGTTTATCGTCGGAATATTTTTTTGCCAGTTCAGCAAAATCTGCACCCGAAGTTGCTTTTATCCAGATGCTGTCTGCGGTCAGTTTCAGCTTGGCGATAGTTTCTTCACTGGCCTGTTTTGGAAACATTTTCATGATGTGTGCAACTTTTATTTCACCCGGCACCAGGCGTTCATCTTCAACTTTTATCAGGTGGTAGCCAAAACGGGTCCGGACAATCTGCGAAACCTTTCCAACAGGAGTTTTATAGGCCATATCTTCGAATGGATAAACCATTTGGAATGCACTGAAATATCCAAGTAATCCTTTGTTTTCGGCTGCCGAAGGATCTTCGGAACTTTTTGAAGCGATTTCGCTGAAATCTGCTCCGGCGATAATTTGATTGCGAAGGTCGCTGACTTTATTCCATGCTGCGAGCGTATCGGCCGGTAAGGCTTCCGGAGTGACACGAATCAGGATGTGACTTGCTTTCCGTTCGTGCTGCATGCGGTAATATTCGTTCTGAACCATTTCTTCGTTGTACGAAACATTAGTCAGATAAGGCTTTGCCAGTTCAGCACGGTAACCTTTCAGTTCATCAACAAACGATTTTACGGTGTCGTAACCCAGTTTTTGTGCTTCAATGACTTTCAACTTAAAGTTGACGTACAGATCCATATACTGAGCGGGTGTTTTACGGTCTTTTTCGTCCAGAATATTAGTGTTGTTTTTCCGGTAATTGGCTTCAAATTCTTCTCTGCCAACCGGAACTTCACCTATGGTAACCACTACATTATTCTTTTTTTGAGCAGAAACTGTCAGTGAGAAAATGACAAGAAGTACAACTGAGAATTCTCTTATCATGTTTTTGAGATTTCTTTTTAATGGATTACAGAATTGTATTTTCATAGGACTACAAGGATATGAAGAGTTTTGGATTGATTTAGTGAATAAAACGGAGGTGTGAGCTTCCTTATTGCATTTTTCTTTTTTCTGCATTTATCTGGAATTGTAATTAGGAGTCTCGCAAATGATTGTTGCCTTATCAAAGGGAGAATTAACCCTGATGCAGCGGGTGAACCAAAAGGTGAATCCACGCTGGCGCGGTAAAACTTCTGAATAAGAGGATATTAACGAAGCATCAATTAAAGTTAAACCTCCCGGCACAATTTTATCGACGAAAAACGACATTTATGTGTAATTTTATATTCTGATTAAACGACAAAACTACTAAAAAATCAGGTACCAATGTCCGGATTTGTTAGAGGCACAATCACTTTAAACTTTAATGTATCTTAAAATTTGTTAAGCAATCTTGAGCGAATTCAAACAAATATTGACCAAATACTGGGGTTATGCATCATTCCGGCCTTTGCAGGAAGAGATTATCCAATCAGTTGAGGAGGGTCGTGATACGCTCGGGCTGATGCCAACCGGTGGTGGAAAATCGATAACCTATCAGGTTTATTCGCTCTCGAAACCAGGTATTTGCCTCGTAATTACCCCACTGATTGCCTTGATGAAAGATCAGGTTGAAAACCTGAACCACAGGGGAATAAAAGCTTTGGCCATTTATTCCGGAATGAGTTCCCAGGAAATAAAAATAGCCATGGATAATGCGGTCTGGGGCGATTATAAGTTTTTATATCTTTCTCCGGAACGAATTGCTACCGATCGGTTCAGGGAAAGGGTCGGACAACTCGATGTCAACCTGATTGCCGTGGATGAAGCACATTGCATTTCGCAGTGGGGCTACGATTTTCGTCCATCGTATCTCCGGATTGCCGAATTGCGCGATTTATTGCCGAATGCACCGGTTCTGGCAGTCACAGCCACTGCTACTTCGCAGGTAATCGACGACATTCAGGAACAATTGAAATTCAAAAAGAAAAATACACTTCGCACCAGTTATTACCGAAGTAACCTGGTTTATCTGGTCAGGAATGAGGAAGATAAGATTAATTATCTCGTAAAGGCGGTTTTAAAAGCCAAAGGAACCGGAATTGTCTATGTGAAAAGCCGGAAACTGACCCGCGAAGTCAGTGATTTGCTTCAGAAAAATAAAATTTCGGCCGACTATTATCATGCCGGATTGACTTCCAAAATCAGATCAGCCAAACAGGATGCCTGGAAGAATGGTAAATGCCGCGTAATTGTTTCGACGAATGCTTTCGGAATGGGCATCGATAAAGCGGATGTACGGTTCGTAATTCATCTGGAAGCACCCGACTCGGTAGAAGCATATTTTCAGGAGGCCGGTCGGGCCGGGCGCGATGGAAAAACTGCATGGTCGGTATTGTTATACAACAACAGCGACAAGATTAAGCTGGAGAGAAATGTGATCAAGGCATTTCCTGAGCCTGATGTGATCAAACGAATTTACGAAGCCATTTGTAATTTCTATCAGCTGGCTGTTGGTTTTGGGAAAGATCAGTCGTTTGAATTCAGCATGGCTTCTTTTGCATCAAGCTTTTCGCTTCAAATTACGACAGTTTATAACAGCCTGAAAATTCTGCAACGCGAAGGTTATCTGGAACTAACCGATGAACTGGATAATCCTTCGAAAGTATATTTTCAGGTCGATCGCGACGATTTGTACAAATTTCAGGTGGCCAATGCAGGATTTGATGGATTTGTAAAACTGCTTTTGCGGTCGTACACCGGCCTGTTTACCAACTATGTAGCCATCGATGAACAATTGCTGGCCAAACGTGCCAATATTACTCCGGAAATGGTTTATGAGTTTCTATGCAAACTGAGAGCTCAGAAGGTGATTGATTACATTCCGCAAAAGAAAACTCCATTCATCATTTTTGCCAAAGAGCGAATCGATGTTGAACGTCTGAAAATCACCAAAGAAAACTATACCGACCGTAAACGCGATTACCTGCAAAGGATTGAAGCGATGATTCATTATGCTGCATCGGGTCACAAGTGCCGGAGTCAGTTGTTGCTTCAGTATTTTGGTGAAACAGAGTCGGTTCGCTGTGGGAAATGCGACGTTTGTTTGGAGCGTAATGAGTTGAATATTAGTAAATACGAATTTGATACCGTCAGCGAACAGATTAAAAAAGTGCTGACGGTGTCGTGTTTTTATGAAGAATTACTGGCCCGGATTGAAGGAAAACCGGAGAATGTGGTGAAAATAATTCGCTGGCTACTCGAAAATGAAAAGATTGTTTACCGGGTGGATAACCGGATGGAGTGGAGGAAGTGATTCGACAATTTGAAGATTTGACAATTCAGCAGTTTGACAATCGAATGACCACCAAATGTCTAATTAATTACAATCATTGACGCCGTTTCCGCAAATCTTTCCCAATAAACTTCGCCTTAAATCCGCTGAACAAAAATTCTTTATACTTTTGTACCCTATTTTAGATTTTGTTTCATGATTGAAGAAGGATTAAACAAACTGGTGTATTCAAAAAATGTAATTGAGCTGATTACTGTTGCCAATGAATTTTGCAGTTTTCTGGAACATTCGGAAGAGATGGAAACTTCCGATTTCCTTGGACGGTTGCAAAAATTACTGCCTCTTTTATACCTCAAAGCCAGTTTATTGCCTGAGTTTGAAATGGAAACCGATGATGAACTCGAAAAGTATGTGAATGAATTGGATTACAACCTGATTCAGCAAAAAGTGCTTCATCATACCGGTGCAGGCGACGACTACCAGGAAGTTTTTCTATCCGGAATGCAATTCAGCGAATCGGCTCTCACGGCCAGTATTTCTGAAAATATGGCCGATATTTATCAGGATATGAAAGATCTGGTGATGTCTTTTCGAACCCTGGACGAAGAAGTTATGGCGCTTGCACTTTCAGAAAGTCAGAATAACTTTGCACACTTATGGGGCCAGAAACTGGTGAACAGTTTGCGTGCCATTCATAATCTGATCTATGGCGAAAGTTCGGCAGAAGAGGGTATTAAAACAGAAAGTAAACAAGTCGACAATTTGAAAAATAAAAACATGAAACCCGATTGGTTAAACGAACGGTTTTCTAATCAGGGAGAATAAAATTGATGTATAAGGAAAGTATAGATAAGGAAGAGTTGGCTGATTTGCCGTTGATTCAGTTTGAAGGAGAAATATTCCTGGTGGAATCAAGGGAAGATTACCTGAGTTCGGTCAAATACCTGTCGGAGCAATCGCTGCTGGGATTCGATACCGAAACTAAACCGGCATTCAAAAAAGGAGAATACAACGAAGTTGCCTTGCTGCAACTGGCCACCAAAGATCACGCATTTTTGTTCCGGCTCAATAAAATTGGACTGGGAAATTCTTTGAAACGTATTCTGGAGAATCCTGAAATACAAAAGATTGGTGTTGCGATTCGCGATGATATCAAAAGTCTTCAAAAGCTCAATCACTTTAAACCCGACGGATTTGTTGAATTACAGGATCATGTCAAAGACTTCGGAATTCAGGATTTCAGCCTGAAAAAAATCTCTGCTATTGTTTTGGGTTGCCGCATCTCGAAAGCCCAAAGGGTGACCAATTGGGAAGCACAGGAACTTTCGGAAGCACAGCTGGTTTATGCCGCCACCGATGCCTGGGTTTCGCACCGGATTTACGAATCGCTTAATCAGGAATAAGCATGGCAAATACTTACAGCCGGGTTGTGCTAAAATCCGGGAAAGAACAATCGCTGCTACGTTTTCATCCCTGGATTTTTTCGGGAGCTATTCATGAAATCATCGGTAGGGTAGAAGAAGGCGATGTGGTCGAGGTTTTTTCCAATAAAAATGAATTTCTGGCCATGGGTCATGTTCAGATTGGTTCGATTGCTGTCCGCATTTTTTCGTTCGAAAAAGTAGAACCCGATTTCAATTTCTGGAAAGGAAAGCTCGACCGTGCTTTGGATGTGCGGAAAAAACTTGGTTTGGTTGATAATGATCAAACCAATGTTTACCGGCTGGTGCATGGTGAAGGCGATGGAATGCCGGGTCTGATTGTTGATTTCTACAATGGAACTGCTGTGATGCAGGCTCATTCGGCCGGAATGTTTCTGATTCGCGAAACGATTGCCAAAGCCTTGAAAGAAGTGATGGGCGACCGTCTGGTTGCCGTTTACGATAAAAGTGAAAAGACTGTGCCTTTCAAAGCTGATCTGGAACCCAAAGATGGCTACCTGCTGGGTGAATCGAAAGTCTTCGAAGTTCAGGAATACGGAAACCGTTTTAATGTCGATTGGGTGGAAGGTCAGAAAACCGGCTTTTTTGTTGATCAGCGTGAAAACCGCCGCTTGGTTCAGGAATATTCGAACGGCCGAAGTGTATTAAATATGTTTTGCTATTCGGGTGGTTTTTCGTTTTATGCCATGCGCGGAGGAGCCAAACTCGTTCATTCGGTCGATTCATCGGCCAAAGCCATCGAACTAACCAACGAAAATGTAAAACTGAATTTTCCGGAAGATACCCGCCACGAAGCTTTTGTGGCCGATTGTTTCGATTACATGGATAAGAATAAAGACAAATATGATTTGATCATTCTTGATCCGCCCGCATTTGCCAAACACCGCGAAGCATTGCCTCAGGCACTCAAAGGATACAAACGCCTTAACCTGAAAGCTTTTCATCAGATTGCTCCGGGTGGAATTTTGTTTACATTTAGTTGTTCGCAGGTGGTTACCAAAGATAAGTTCCGCGAAGCCGTGTTTTCTGCTGCTGCCATTTCAGGAAGAAAAGTACGGATTTTAAGTCAACTCGTTCAGCCAGCCGATCATCCGGTGGATATGTACCATCCTGAAGGCGAATATTTGAAAGGCTTGGTTTTGTATGTAGAATAGGCTTCGCATTTCTGCGAAACCTATTCGATTTTTGTGGATTTGAGATCTCGTATTTTGCCAACAAATTTTTTTGCTGCAGGCAAATCAAATAGTTCAGATTATTCCTTTTTAATTTAGATGACTGACATTTGACCGTCTTTTCTAGTTTTGACAGAATGTAAAATCCTGCGCTGATGTTGCGTATGTCAATTTTGTCTTCTGTAACCGAACCTCGGCTGACTATTTTCCCATTTAGATATGAAAGGATAAACGAACTGAATTTTCAGGTGATTCAAGAAAGATACTATTTTTGGCATCATTACCTATTTGGAAAGATCCATTCTTGACAACAGAATCTTATTTCCATTCAATGTTTCACTAAAGAAAAACAAATAATAGTCCATTGGATAAGAACCTGTGTTTTGGAAAAGATAAAATTCCCTTTTTTCCGAGTCTCCGAATCCCTTAAATTCACTTAACTCGCCATCGGCAATGTTTATATTGCCATATTCATATTGATACAAAGGTGTCCAGGTGGTTTTTACCCTGACAGTCGATAAGGAGATAAAACTTGAGTTAGATTCTTCTCTAATCGATTTGACATCTTTAATCAACCAATACAGACTTTTTTTATCGGACGCTTCGCGAATTGTATTGTTTGCAATGTACATATCCGAAGTCAATGGTGATTTATTGAACATGGATGATTTTTTAGATTGGTCTAATTTTACCCCATAATTTCGTTTTAGATTGCCATTTGCCTCAAATTGAAACATATAGACTCCCTTATAAATTCGTCCTTTTTTGCTGTTGGTAAAATCCTGCCCGCTGATAAATACATCCCCGGAAGAAGAAAAGTTGATTCCATTGATTTCGAATCTTTTACCGTCAAAACTGATAAACTTCTTTTGATCAGCTGGTTTGGCCTGTTTCTTTTCAAATTCTTCAATGTCAGGCGAACTAATAAATTCAAATTTGCCGTTTGTGATTTTTCCGATCTGGATGTTCGTATATTTTAGCTCATCCAATGGGGTATCCACTTCGTCTTGCGTCCTTCCAAAGTCTTTTGAACCCAATGAAGAAATAGCAGAAATGCCACCGAGAAGACCGGAACCAGAATTATTTTCCTCCTCTTTTTCCAGAGCAGATGCAGAAGTTGTTGCAACCAAAGGTAA
>CAIPKZ010000245.1 GCA_903865775.1 uncultured Prolixibacteraceae bacterium
ACCGTATAATTTAATCATATCCATGGTTGCCATAGCTAATCCGGCACCATTCACCATACAACCGATATTTCCATCGAGTTTAATGTACGACAAGCCTTTTTCGTTGGCAGCAATTTCCTGAAGTTCTTCTTCATCAGGCTCGCGCATGGCCAGTATTTTAGGCTGACGATATAATGCGTTGTCATCAAAATTCATTTTGCCATCAATAGCCAATACTTCATTTTCCGGAGTCAGCACCAATGGATTGATTTCGGCCAGAGTAGCATCAGTTTCAATGTATAATTTGTATAATTTAGTCAGAATCGAAGCCGCTTTATTGGCCTGTTTAATGTCGCCAAATAATTGAAGGGCTACATTACGTGCCTGATAATCCAATAAACCGGTCAATGGGTTGATCGAAAATTTAATGATTTTTTCAGGATTTGTTTTAGCAACTTCCTCAATTTCAACTCCGCCCTCGGCACTTGCCATCAGGGTAATGCTTTTGGAGTTGCGGTCGTTAATCAGTCCGACATAAAACTCTTTGGCGATGTTAACTGCATCAGCAACCAATACTTTTTCAACCTTAAAACCTTTGATATCCATTCCAAGGATTTGTTTTCCGGCGGCGACGGCATCTTCAACTGTACGTGCTAATTTTACACCACCTGCTTTTCCGCGTCCACCTGCTAAAACCTGAGCTTTAACAACCACCATGCGGTTCATGTCGCGGGCTGCTTTTTCAACTTCGCTGACGGTATAACATAAAACACTGTCTGGAACAGGAATGCCATAATCCCTGAAAATTTGTCTGGCTTGATATTCGTGAATTTTCATTTCAAAAAAATAATTATTGATTAATATGACTTTGGTTTTAAACGCTCAAAGACTGAAATTAGTATTGTGAAATTAGGGTCTGAAATATCGGTATTTTTTTTCGAAGAAAGGAAAGGATTGTTTGAATTTTTGCGAATAAAAATTGCTGGAACTAAATTCGGACTATTGCTGATACTGGATCATTATTCCACTTTAAATCAGGAACAATTGTGATTACTTTCCATACGATTAATGCCTGAAAACAGGAGAAAAATAATTCTGTTTTTAGTCATTGTTCAAATTCTAAAAGAGTTGAATAGTGGTGTCAGGTCTGATAAATTAGTCTATTTTTGTTGTTCTTATAAAATACAGATGATGCTTGAAGAGATCAAACAGGTTTTGCGCCAGGAAGCTGAAGCCATTCAAAGTATTCCGGTTACCGATTCGTATGAAAAGGCCATTCAGATTATTGAAGAACGTGTTCATAACCTGAAAGGTAAATTGGTGGCTTCAGGAATGGGAAAGGCGGGACAGATCGCTTTAAACATCGCCACGACTTTCAGTTCAACCGGAACTCCGGCGGTTTTTCTGCATCCCAGCGATGCACAGCATGGCGATTTGGGCGTTATTCAACCCAACGATGTGCTTTTGCTGATTTCAAATTCAGGAAAAACACGTGAAATTCTTGAATTGGTTGAATTAGCTGAAAACTTGCATAAAGACTTGCCTTTGATCGTAATTACAAGCAATAAAGATTCTCATCTGGCACAGATGGCTGATGTTTGCCTGGAGACCGGAAACCCGAAAGAAGTTTGTATTCTTGGATTGACTCCAAGTACTTCAACCACTGTGATGACAGTAATTGGCGATGTTTTGGTGGTGATGATGATGAAACGGATCGGGTTTAATAATGAACAATACGCCAAACGCCACCATGGTGGCTATCTGGGCGACAAATCGAGGATGCAGGCTGGAATCAAGAAATAGGCAATTAAAAAGTTTTATAAATATTATTGTGTAGAGACGCACGGCCGTGCGTCTCTACCAAGATCAAATATCGGATATGCGCATCTTAAAAGAAAACACCATTGGATTGGTGATCGATATTCAGGAACGACTGGTTCCGGTAATGGAGGAAAGTGAACTGTTGATTGAAAATTGCAGCAAACTGATTCGGGGATTGCAGGTACTCGGGCTTCCGATTTTGGTTACTCAGCAATATACCAAAGGTTTGGGCGATACAGTTGAAGAAATTAAATCGGTATTCAACGATTTTCAGTACATCGAAAAGCGGGATTTCAGTTGTTTTGATGAACCTGTCGTGGCTGAAAAATTGACTCTTTCAGGAATGAAAAATGTAATTATCTGCGGTATTGAATCGCATGTATGTGTTCTTCAAACAGCCATTGATTTGAAGGAAGCCGGTTACAATCCGGTGGTAGTGATGGATAGTGTTTCATCGCGTTCGCTGGATAACATTGATTTGGCCTCTGAACGATTCCGGTATGAAGGAATCATGATGACATCGCTCGAATCTGTTTTGTTCGAATTGACGCGAAGTTCGGCTGCTCCTGAATTCAAAGAAATTTCGAAACTGGTGAAATAATATTTTTAGGGTTGTGAAAATGGATGTTGAAGTTTGAAAGCCCGATTGCCAATTGATAGTTTGTTGAAGTCTATGATTAAACGATTTGCTCAAATCGAAGTCTGAATAACATTCAGAAATTTATAAATTGCCGAACCCATAAAACCACTCAACTATGAAGACCCCATTTCTAAAATTTGTTTTTATTTCTTTTTCCCTTTTTCTTTTTTCTTTGATTTCTCAGGCGCAACTCAAGCCTGCTGATTTTGCAGCCAACTGGCCCGAATGGCGCGGCTTATACAACACAGGCGCCAATCCTGCAGGAAATCCTCCGGTTGAATTCAGCGAAACCAAAAATGTGAAATGGAAAATCGAAGTTCCCGGTAAAGGTCATGCAACACCAATTATCTGGGGAAACCAGATCATAATTCAGACTGCTGTTCCAACCGACATAACCGTTATGAAATCTAATGATGCAGCACCTGCGAATCCTATGTCGCCAACCCAAACCGATTTAGTACATCAATTTAAGGTGATTTCTTTCGATAAAAACTCCGGAAAAATCAATTGGGAAACTGTCGTTGCCAAAGAGCTGCCACTTGAGCGGACACACGAATTAGGTAGTTGGGCTTCCAATTCGCCACTGACTGATGGAGAAAATATTTTCGCATTTTTTGGCACCCGCGGATTGTATTGCCTTGATATGAATGGAAATATAAAATGGAAACGCAATTTCGGGCAAATGGATATTGTTGCCAGTTTTGGCGAAGGAAGTTCACCGGCAATTTCTCGGGATAAAATATTTATCCAGTGGGATCATCAGGGGAAGTCAAGTATGTTTGCCCTGAATAAAAAAGATGGAACAGATGCATGGAAGCTCGATCGGGAGGAGATTACCTCCTGGGCAACTCCATTGGTTGTTGAAGTGAATGGCAAAGCGCAGGTTATTACCAGTGCCACCAACAAGGTCAGGAGTTATGATTCTGAAACTGGTCAGATCATTTGGGAATGTACCGGAATGACCAAAAATGTGATCCCCAGTCCGATGTTGGCCGATGGTATTTTGTACCTGATGAGCGGTTTCCGCGGAAATGCTATAAAAGCAATTGATCTGGCCAAAGCTTCCGGAGACATTACCGGAACACCAACGATTCTTTGGGAATATAATCAGGATGCATCATATACACCAAGTCCGGTTCTGATGGACGGAAAACTGTATTTCCTGAAAGGGAACAGCGGAGTAATAAGCTGCCTGAATGCCAAGGATGGCAAAGTGTTGTACAGCAATCAGAAACTGGATGGAATTACCAATATTTTTTCTTCGCCGACCGGAAGTAAAGATCGGATTTATATTGCTGCTACAAATGTTGTGGATGTTTTAAAAGCCGGGGCAGAATTTTCGCTTCTATCCAAAAATACACTGGACGACACCTTTGAGGCATCGCCTGTTGTTGTTGGCAATGAGCTCTTTTTAAGAGGATACAAATATTTGTATTGCATTTCGGAGAAGTAGTCGAAAAAAAATCAGAGCGTTATGATTTGGCTGAAGATTAATCAAATCATAACGCTTTAATGTAACTTCTGAAGATAAAATTCCCCGTAGCTTAATCCTGAACCAGTTGAAGTTTTCCTTTATAACCAGCAATCCAGTTCGGAACTGCGTTAATTACAATGATGAATAAGCTGATGATAATCAATCCGGTAAGTGATAAATTGATGATGCCTTGAATCATGGTTTTTCCGGTGAATAGCATCGGATAATAGATGTTCGTCATATTCGAAATTCCGGCGATCAGCGTTGTCACCCCAACAAAAAACAAAGGAATGATGGTTATCCAGGCATAACGAACTTTGCCCCGGTTGATGAGGAACGAAGTTCCTATTGTAAGAGCAATAGTGGCAAGCAATTGATTGGCAGTTCCAAACATCGGCCAGATTGTTGCTACGGTTCCGGTATAAATAAAATAAGCCCAGCAAAATACAATCATTACGCTGGTCAGTATGTTTCCGGGTAACCAGTTTGTGCGCGCAAATGGTTTGTAAACCTTTCCCAAAGCTTCCTGCAAAATAAACCGTCCAATTCGTGTTCCTGCATCAATGGTGGTCAGGATGAAAAGCGCTTCGAACATTATGGCAAAGTGGTACCAGTAGGACATCAGACCGTTCAATCCGGGAATCGATGAAAAAATCTGGGCCATGCCAACTGCCAGAGATACTGCGCCACCAGGCCTTCCGGCGACTTTTTCGCCAACCTCTTTGGTCAATACTTCCAGGTTCGATTGGGTAAATCCCATTGAATGCAGCTGAGGTAAGATGGCTGTAAATTTTTCGGCACTCACATTAATCTGGAAATAATCGAGCGGAAGCAAACTGCAGGCTGCAATAAGTGCCAGAATACTGACCATGCCTTCGGTGAGCATTGAACCAACCGCTATGGTTTTAATATGCGATTCCTGCATGATCATTTTGGGAGTCGTTCCGGAGCCAACTAATGCATGAAATCCTGAAATAGCTCCGCAGGCAATGGTGATAAACAGATACGGAAATAAAGTGCCGGGAATAATCGGTCCGCCGCCGCCTGCAAAGGCAGTAATGGCAGGCATTTTAAGATCAGGGGCGACGATGATTACTCCAACTGCCAACAAACCGATAACCGAAATTTTCATGATTGAACTGAGGTAATCGCGGGGCGAAAGAAGGATCCAAACCGGGAGTACCGAAGCAACAAAGCCATAAATCGCAATCAAAATAGTCAGGGTGGGTTTGTCAAAAGTGAACCAGGATGCAACGGAAGATTCAGGAATATAGCGGCCAAAGATGACAGCCAGCGATAATAAAATGACCCCCATGATGGTGGCTTCCACCGTTTTGCCTTTCCTGAAACGGAACATCCAGACTCCCATAAATACGGCAATCGGAATGGTTGATGCAATGGTGAACGTGCCCCATGAACTTTCGGCCAGGGCGTTGACCACCACGATGCCAAGACCAGCCAATGCAATGACAATAATCACAAGAATAGCAATGGCTGAAATACCGCCGCTCATTCGCCCGATTTCTTTTTTTGCAATTTCAGCCAGCGATTTTCCATCGTGCCTGACTGATGCGGTCAGAATAACCATATCGTGAACAGAGCCAGCCAGCACTGCGCCAAGTACCATCCATATAAAACCAGGAAAATAGCCGAATTGAGCAGCTAAAACTGGTCCAACAAGCGGTCCTGCTCCGGCGATGGCGGCAAAATGATGTCCGAATAAAACCCATTTGCTCGTCGGAACATAGTTCTGGCCGTCATTCATTTTTCCTGAAGGAGTATCGCGAAGGTCGTTTATAACCAGTACTTTTGCAGCAATAAAGCTGAAGTAGAACCGGTAGGCCAGTGCAAAAAAAGCCAGAGCACCTATTATTAATGGAATAGCATTCATCGGGATGAACCAGGTGTTTGATTATTTTGGCATGAAGATAGAAAACTTTAGCAAACCAAATACTCTCCGGTAACGTCTGTCAATACTTCGTATCCGGTTTCAGTAATCAGAATGGTGTGTTCAAATTGGGCTGAAAGTTTATTGTCAACAGTTCGGGCGGTCCATTTGTCCACTTTGTCAACAACTGTTCCGGGGCGGCCTTCATTAATCATTGGTTCGATGGTGAAAGTCATGCCTGGTTTCATATATGGACCCGTGTTCCGGCGTGAAGAATGGTCAATCTGAGGTTCTTCGTGAAATTTAATGCCGACACCATGTCCGCAAAACTCGTAAACTACACTGAATCCCCTTGATTTGATGTATTTGCCGATTGCAAAACCGATGTTTCCAAACTGATTTCCGGGTTTCACCTGCTGAATTCCCAGGTCAAGGCAATGTTTGGTGACCTCGATCAATTCGAGAGCTATCGGTGAAACTTCTCCAATGGTATACATTTTACTGGTGTCGCCAAAATAACCATCAAGTATGGTAGTCACATCGATATTCAAAATATCGCCATTTTTCAAAATAATATTTTCTGAAGGAATTCCGTGGCAAACGACTTCGTTGAGTGAAATGCAGCTGGATTTTGGATATCCGCTATAACCCAGAGTTGCAGGAATAGCGCCGTTTTCGCGCATGTAGGCTTCAATTTTCTGATCTAAAAATTCGGTTGAAACACCTTCTTTGACAAATTGAGTAATATATTCTAATGTTTGACCTGCCAGTTTGCTGCTTTTTCGAATCCCCTCAATCTGTTCAGGGGTTTTGATGATTATTTTTTCCATGAAAATTCTAAATTTTGTGCAAAAGTCGCTAAATCGATCGGGATTTCAAAGCTGAACAATACTTTTACATAAAGGTTTAGAACATCTTGAAAAAATGAGGGGAATATCGGATTAGCCGTAACTGAAATACGATTCAAAAGTCAACTGCCAGATTATTAAATGTTGCTTTAAGCTGCGTTTCCTTCTAATGGCTTAATATTATTGAGTTCATTCTCCTTTTGAATTCCCTCTTCTTCCAGATCAAAGTCATTTTGTAATCCAAGCCAAAACTTGGGACTATTCCCAAAATATTTTGAAAGACGAAGTGCGGTATCAGCAGTAATTCTTCGGTTGCCTTTTAATATTTCACTAACGCGCGTTTGGGGGATGAAGGTCTCTTTATCCAGACGATAGGCCGAAATGTTTAATGGTAACAGAAACTCCTCATTCAGAATTTCTCCCGGGTGTATATTTTTAAGCTTTTCCATTTTTTAATTTTTTAATGGTAGTCGACAATTTTCACTTTATCCGTTACTATCGCCAAGGGTAAGTATTCGTATTCAAATATCAAAATCTATTTTCCTGAATACCATTCCAAAATCTTTTCAACTTTTTCAGACATTGGCATATAGCCATTTAGCCAGTGAATTTCAATTCCTTGTTTCTCCATTCTACGAAACCAGGTCATTTGCCGTTTGGCAAACTGATGAATAGCAACATTCAATCCGTCAAACATCTCCTGATAAGTATAATGTCCGGTGAGATATTGTGTCATGTATTTGTATTCCAGACCGTAATAGGTTAGCTGTTCCGGAGTCAATCCGCTATCGAGTAATAACTGAACTTCATCGAGCATCCGGTCTTTTAGCCGGTCTTTTAACCGGTTGGTAATATGTTTCCGGCGCGAAATAAGGTCGAATTTTATTCCGACAACCAAACTCCGGATATCAGGCATTCCGGTATCGATTTCAGGATGAGTCAAATAGTATTCTTCTATCTCAATGGCCCGGATGGCTCGTTTCGGATTTTCAATATCGGTTTGGTTATGCAGGTAGTTCTTGTGTGTTTTCAAGATATCGGTTAATTCATCCAATGTTTTGTCGGCCAGATTTTCGCGTAGCGGTTCGTTCACCGGAACCCGGATCAGTTTGTAGTTTTTCAGGATAGCCTCGAGGTATAAACCACTTCCACCGCACATTACCGGAAGTTTTTCGCGTTCACTGATATCCGCAAAAACACCCAGAAAATCTTTCTGGTATTCAAAAACATTGTATTCGTAGCCCGCGTCAACAATGTCGATCAGATGATAAGGAACAGCTTTCCCGTCAACTATGTAATCGGCATAATCTTTACCGGTTCCGAGGTTCATTCCGCGATATACCTGACGCGAATCGGCTGAGATGATTTCTCCGCCGAGCACTGATGCTACCTTTGCTGCCACGCTTGTTTTACCTGAGGCGGTTGGTCCCAGAATAGTAATGAGATTATATTTTTTGTTGTTCATGGATTCTGAAGTTTTGGAAGTGCAAAATAATGTATTTTTGCAAGACAAATTTAAATTCAAGTTTCAATTGAGGTATATTTCTGCCATCATGGCACCAAGACTCTATGAAACACCAGAATTTAGTTGTTTTCTTTGTGAAACTTCTTGTCTTTGAGCCTTTGTGGCTTTGAATTCACTTTTGAGACTTTTTATTTTTTAAAGCAGACATGGTACACAAACAGCAAGATATTAAGATTAAAAACAAAAAGGCTTTTTTCGATTACGAGATCCTTGAAACCTTTTATGCCGGCATTCAATTGGCCGGAACTGAGATCAAATCTATCCGGAGTGCAAAAGCCAGTTTAGTCGATTCGTATTGTTCGTTTACATTGGATCAGTTGTATGTCAGGAATATGCATATTTCTGAGTACGAAATGGGAACCTGCAATAACCACATTGCCAAACGCGACCGCAAATTACTCCTGAACCGGAAAGAATTGGATAAATTACAGAAGAAAACCAAGGAAGGCGGGATTACCATAGTTCCGCTCAAACTTTTCATCAACGACCGGGGACTGGCCAAGCTGGAAATTTCACTGGCCAAAGGAAAAAAAACTTACGATAAGCGCGAAACCCTGAAACTGAAAGATGATGCCCGCGAAATGGACCGTGCACGGAAGTTCTAGTGTTCAGTCTCAGTGTTCAGTCTCAGTGTTCAGTCTCAGTGTTCAGTCACAGTATTCAGTCACAGTGTTGTAATCCGGTGATCCTGAAATCTGTAATTTAATAATCTGCCGAATAGTTTTGTACTAATCAGTTGTTGTGTTGGTTGGCTGCGTTTTGACGAATTTCCCGCACAAATTCCATCGGTGTTTTTCCTGCCAGACGTTTAAATACAGTCGAAAAATATTGCGATGATGAGAAGTTTAATTCAAATGCCACTTTGGTGGTGTTCCAGCCCGGTAATGCAAGTAATTCCTTTGATCGCTCTATTTTTTTTGTGAGATAATACCCGGCAGGTGGAAGTCCGACTTCCCGTTTAAACAGAACCTTCAGATGCGATACCGATAATCCAACATGATTGGCAATTTCCTGCAAGTTTATATTCTCTTCAAGGTGTTGACCAATAAAAAAAACCGCCTCTTTTATTTTTTTATTTTCCTTTATCCGGGCCGGAAGCCTGGAAGCCCTGATTAAATCCAGAAGTACTGCCAGCAATAGGTTCTTGATTGTCACATTTTTTAAATCAGAGCGATCCTTGTGATATACGTTGAAAATTTCGGAAAGTGAGGCAACCAAATTCCCGGAAACCGGGAAATGCCGGTTGTCAATTCCTTTGAGGCTGGAAATAAGCTCTTCTTTTTCTTTTCCGGCCAGATTAAGGAAACTGCCATTTCCCTTTTCCAGGCTGATGATCATCCAATATAATTCACCTTTGTTTTCGGGTGCTTTTCCTGAACCATGTTCCTCACCGGGAAAGGTTACAAAAACCTCACCTCCTTTGACTACCCAATCGGTGCCACCTACCTCATAATGTTGTTCACCTTTTTTCAGAAAGCAAATCTCCATCATTCCGGAGTGAACATGTTGGGCTAAAGGTTGCTGTACTGAATTATATCTGTAATGCCCAAGAATTTGAACATAGTTCAGCCCTATTTCCCGGAAATCGATAATCTCCCGGTAATTCGTCGATTGGGTGTCAAGTATTGTGCTCATTTGTACAATTTAGTATGCTCATACGAATTCGAAAGCGGTATAAAATTATACAAACTATTTTTGTGTTTATTCATTATCCTAATATTTCGATATTCAAAACCATACGATCATGAGCAATAACCTGACACGTAGAGGATTACTAAAGACGCTAAGTCTTGCCGGCATTGGAGTTTCAGTAATAAAACCCAATCAATTACTGGCTTCGGAACAAATATCAGCAGAACCGTTTTCTCCATCACAAACCGACAAACCCAAAACTCCGGTTAAAGTAATCGTTGTTGGGGCAGGTGGGCGCGGCTGGAATGCCTACAGTTCTTACGGCCTGAAATTTCCTGAAGAATTTCAGGTTGTAGGCGTGGCCGAACCTATTCCATATCGAAGAGAAAGGATTTCAAAAGCGTTCAATATTCCTGAAAAATATCAGTTTGTTACGTGGGAGCAAGTGTTTGAAGTCCCCAAATTTGCTGATGCCATAGTGGTAACCACACCCGACGATTTACATTACGGACCTGCAATGGCCGGTTTGAAAATGGGTTATCACCTGCTTCTGGAAAAGGCGATTGCACAAAGCTGGCATGAATGCAACGACATACTCAAACTTTCAAAAGAGAAAGAGCGTATTGTGGCGGTTTGTCATGTACTGCGTTACACCTCTTATTTCAGGAAAATGAAAGAGGTAATTGACGCCGGAACCATTGGCGACATTGTAAGCATCCAGCATCTTGAACCTGTTGGAAATATTCACATGTCGCATTCATTTGTGCGGGGCAACTGGGGAAATTCGAAAAAGTCGAATCCCATGATCCTGTCAAAGTCGTGCCACGACACCGATATTCTGCGGTGGCTTGTCGGGAAACCATGTACCCGTGTTTCTTCATTCGGGTCGCTCAAATTATTCCGGAAAGAAAAAGCTCCTGAAGGTGCCACGATGAGATGTACCGACGGATGCAAAGCCGAAAACAGTTGTGAATACTCTGCGCTTAAGATTTATTACCGCGACAGAGGCTGGCTGAATCACCTTAACCTTGAAACAGTCAATGATGAAACCATCATGCGTGAACTGAAAAACGGGCCTTATGGCCGCTGTGTTTATCATTGCGACAATGATGTGGTTGACCACCAGATTACCAATCTGGAGTTTGAAGATCAGATTACCGCCTCATTCTCAATGGAAGCGATGACTCATTACGCCGGAAGGCGAACCCGGATATTCGGCACGAAAGGCGACATCGTTGGAGATGAACAGACAATGCAAATTACACCTTTTGTGGGGCAACCGGAAAACTGGGACGTCAGCAAAGCCGTGAACAACAGCTCCGGTCATGGAGGTGGCGATTTTGGCCTGGTACACGATTTTGTGCGGGCAGTTTATTACAACGATCCAACCCGGCTGACATCAACCATCGAAGCATCCATGGCAAGTCACCTGATGGGCTTTAAGGCCGAAGAGAGCCGGTTAAAAGGGAAAGTCCTGGAGGTAAATATGTAATAAAAAATATCCGGTCCGGAGATCCCATTTCCCGACTTGAAATAAAAAGAAAAGGCCTGGCAGAAATCTCTGTCAGGCCTTTTATCTGAAGTTTAAAAGACAATTTTCTTATTTCAAGGTTGCCAGTGCATCTTTAATGCGTGTCAGCGATTTATTCAGATCGGCTTCCGAAGCAGCATACGAAATGCGGATACATTCAGGAGCACCGAAAGCTTCGCCCGAAACAACGCCGGTAAAAGCATTCGAAAGGATAAACAAGCCCATGTCATCAGCATTGTTGATGGTTAAGGTACCGTCCGATTTTCCGAAGAACGACGAAATATCAGGAAACACATAAAATGCGCCATCGGGTTTGCTGGTTTTTACACCGGGAATTTCGGCCAGCATCGAAAGTACCAGATTGCGACGTTTTTCGAATTGGGTAACCATAGCCTGAACCGTATCCAACGGTGCGTTTAACGCAGTTACCGAAGCAATCTGTGAAACAGAGCATGGTCCGGAAGTATATTGACCCTGCAATTTGTTGCATGCTTTGGCCAGCCAGAGTGGGGCAGCGATGTACCCAATGCGGTAACCGGTCATGGCAAATGCTTTCGAAACGCCATTCACAACTACTGTTTGATCTTTAATTTCCGGAAATTGAGCAATACTTTCGTGCTTGATTCCGTAAACAATGTGCTCGTATATTTCGTCCGAAATCACAATGATATTCGGATGTTTGGCAAAAATGTCTGCGAATGCTTTCAGTTCAGCTTTGGTATAAACACTTCCGGTTGGATTGCTTGGACTGCTGAATAAAAAGGCACGGGTTTTAGGTGTGATAGCCGCTTCCAGTTGTGCAGGGGTAATTTTGAAATCACTGTCAACTGTTGTAGGAATGATAACGTTGATGCCTTCATTCAGCTTTACCAACTCGATATAGGTTACCCAGTATGGTGCAGGAATAATTACTTCATCATCTTTGTTGATCAAAGCCTGTAACAGGTTGGCAATCGAATGTTTTGCTCCGTTCGATACAATAATCTGATTGGTTGCATAGTCCAGATCATTGTCGCGTTTGAGTTTATCTACAATCGCTTTCAACAACGAAGGATATCCTGGGACCGGAGAATAGGTCGAATAGTTATCATCAATCGCTTTTTTTGCAGCTTCCTTGATGAAATCGGGGGTGTTAAAATCTGGTTCACCGACGCCCAAACTGATCACGTCAATGCCTTTTTCTTTTAATTCGCGGCTTTTCTGGGCCACTGCAAGGGTGGCTGATTCCGAAAGACACGCAACTCTGTCTGAAACTCTCTCCATAACTGATATTTAGATTTGTTTAACGTTTAATCTGTTTTCGTGTGCAAGATATGGAAAAAAATAATTGAGTGCTTGGTTTCGTGTCAAATTGAAAATAAAATGGCTGAAAAATTTACGTTTTGTTATTGTTTTCGATTGAACAAATAAAATCATGAATTCTGTTCTGCAATTTATTGTAGTCATTGATACAAGAAACTTGGAATAATTCGGAATCCGGAATTAACTTATTTATTTCCCGCGCAATTTCAATCGGATGGTTTAAATCATCCGGATCAGTAACAATTAAAGTGGGAACTTTGATTTGGGCGATTTGCTCGTGGGCTGGAAAATCGGAGATAGCCCCGCCGTGATAAATACTGTAATAATAGTGCGGATCGAAACCCAAACGGAGTTCAAGCAAACGCTGACGGGTGCCGGGACGTAGTTCCTCGAAAAAAGCAGGCGGATCTTCATTCAGATGAATGATTC
>CAIPKZ010000246.1 GCA_903865775.1 uncultured Prolixibacteraceae bacterium
AGACTCTACTCTGGGTGTCATTATTCTTACTTCGAAGTGTGGTAATTTCTTGTAAGATACTGATATTCAGAGTATTATCCAAATATTTTAACACTTATTTTGCTGATAATCAGCTATTTATATTTTTGTCATGTACTAAGAGGTTTTTATTAATTTACAAGTTCCACTTATGAAACATAGAATCTTGAATCTTAGTCAACGTTTTCTGATATTCAGCGCGTTAATCATGAATGCTCCATTCGATATTTCCGCTCAGACTATGGATAACTCCAAAGATGGAAAGTTGCTTCGGAGCGAATTGTGGCAACCGTATGATCTCCAAAATTCAAAGGGCGATTTCTACGTTTCACCCAAAGGGAATGACGGCTGGTCGGGTACACTTGCTGAACCCAATGCGAACAAAACTGACGGCCCGTTTGCATCTATAAGCCGCGCCAAACTGGCTGTTCGCGATTTAAAAACGAAAGTTTTTCTGCCCAAGGGAAAGGCGATCGATGCACGATACGTCGGAACTGCCTATCCTTTCTGGAAAGGCAAAGACATCGTTGTGCTGATTCGTCAGGGTTTTTATTCGCTGACCGAACCGCTGCTTTTTACTCCGGAAGATGGTGGCGAGCGGGTTGAAACCAACCTGCCTTCAGGAGCTTTTGAGTGGCATCATCTGCGCGACAATTATGTGACTTATGCTGCCTATCCGGGAGAAAAACCTGTCATTTCAGGCGCAGCAGCAGTTTCCGGCTGGAAAAAGGAAGGCAACGTTTGGGTTGCTCCATTTAACCGGGGAGAGCTTGCCACACTGATCGCCAATGGCAAAAAGCAAACTCTGGCAAGAACGCCGAATTCAGGATATTTTACGCTTCGGAAAACTCCGTCATCTTCATCTGAAATTCCTTTTAAATCCGGAGAAATCAAAAACTGGAAGGATATGCAGGACAACCGGATCGCGATTTTGCTTCGCTGGCGGACTGCCTATAATTCCATTACCAAAATTGACGATAAAAAACAGATTGCATACCTGAAAACTCCGGAAGACGGACCAAATAATAACAACGGACTTTTGGTCGTTCCTCCACGCTACTACATTGAAAATGTGAAAGAATTGCTGGATACGACCGGTGAATGGTTCTTCGATCAGAATAAAAAAGAGATCAGCTATATTCCTGCAGATGGAATTTCTGATCCCAACCGGGCGAATCTGTCCGTTCCTCAGATTAATCAGCTCGTTCAGGTTAGGGGAGATGAAATCAGGCCGGTTCGGAACCTGCGTTTTTATGGATTAGCGTTTGAAGGTGCAAAAGATAACTTCAGGGATTTCCCGCATTATTACGAAGTTACCCCCGGATGCATTGCCATTACTTTCGAATATGCGTCTGACTGTGAACTGGTTGATTCCGAATTGCGGGCCTGTGGCGGCTTGGGAATGACTCTTGGTGGAGGATGTTTCAATACACGAATTTTGGGGAATCGCTTCGACGGACTGGAACAAGGCGCTTTGGGTGTGAGCAGTATCGGTGACATGAAAAATGGAAAACTAATTCAGCTCACCCGCGAAACCTTGGTTTCAAAAAATATATTCTCGGAATGCGGACTTGGGGGAGGAATCACACTTGGGGTTGGCGGAACTATCCACACGACAATCTCGCACAATTATTTCACCAAATCCGGACGGCCCTACACCATTGATTGCGGCGCCGGTGGACTGGAAGGCACTGCAAGCGGAGATGTGGTGGTCGAATACAATCATTTCGACGATGTTCAGCACGATGCAGACGATGCCGGAGTCATTGTAGTTACCGGGATGACCTTCAGTTCAAAGGTCCGGAACAACCTGATACACGGTGTACATCGCGGGTTTTTCAGCGATAACGTGGCCTTTTGGTTCGACAACATGTCGAGCAACTGGTCGGTTACCAACAATGTTTACTACGATTTGGAACAGGGAGAAATGAAAACCTGCGGTACTTACCTGATCGATAACAAATATGCTGACAACTTTTTAATTGAACCGCCAAAGAATGCTCCGGAACAACTGATTGAAGGTGATCCAGAATTTGTGTGCACAAATTTGCGAGTTACCCTGAATGGCAAACCGATAGAAGGTGCTATTCCTGCCGGTTCATTAATTAAAGTTTGGGCAGATATCAGAAATACGGGAAGTTCGGGTGTTGCAACCGTTTCTCTATTTTCCGACCGAAAACCGATTGAAAGTAAACCATTTCCGGTAATCCGGAACAATACACGAACGGTAGAGTTTGATCTGCGTTTGAGCAATCCCGGTACTCAGGAAATATCTATTGGTGAAACAAGACCGCAAACAGTTGTGGTTGAAGGCAAAGAACCAACTCTTGTTTTCGATCAGATTCGCCTTTCAGAAGAGAGCATTCTTTCCGGAGAAACAGTTCGTGTTACGGCAAAGGCCACGAACGTCACTGCAACCGATATTCGTTCAGTTATCAGATTATTCGCTGACGGCAAGGAAATTAAAAGTCAACCGATAGAACTAAAAAGCAAAGCTTCAAAAGAGGTGTCTTTTGAAGTAACTCCTGAAATTGGAAATTACCCGGTTCGGATCGAAAACAGCGATGAACTCCTGATCAAAGTCTTAAAATTCAAAGAACTAAACCTGACGAAAGAAAAATTGTACACCTACATTTCGCCCAAAGCAAAACCTGCTGTTGTGGAATTGAAACAGACGGAAAACAGGTATTTAGTAAAAGCCAGCGGATGGGATTTTTACCATGCCGAAGATGCCTATGCAACGGTATATTTAAAACAGTTGAGCGGCGATTTCGTGGCTACCGTAAAAATTGCCTCTTTCGGAAACCGCACCAGCGAATGGTACCGGTCCGGATTGTTTGTCCGGAACGACATCAGCAAAAGTTTCGATGTTGACCGGGGAAGTAAAGGTTCTGTTTTAATGTTCAGCACACCTGGACGGGCCGGAATTGAATACGATGAATTCGGAAACGGATGTATGCACAAGGCTGCCAGCGAAAACCTTCCTGAGAATTCGCCAACCCCAATCTGGATTCGCCTGGAACGGCATGGAGATCGTTTTACCGGTTACATCAGTTTAGACGGTAAAAAATGGATCATCAAAAGGCAAACCAACCTGATTCCTGGAATCGGAAAAGCAGTTGATCTGGGTCTGGCAGCAGGTGCTCCCGACCAAAAACAATACACCGTTGAGTTTGAAGAATGGAAAGTAAAGGTCGAAGACGAGTAATCAGGATTAGAAATATTGCTAAAAATCAGATTATTGAAAGGAAATTAGCAAATTCCTTCTGATTCATGAAAGGTGTAACTGCGATGTGATGAAATGAAGAATCTCTCTTCTTCCTGTTCTTCTGCACTACCGCCAGCATTTCTGCGATGATTGTATTGGTTTGCAGAAAATCGGCAGAAATATTATTATTAGCAATAAAATGAATCAACTCATCTGCAAAAGCACGTGAAATAAAATCAATCTTGGAAAAATCAAAAGTCACCAAAGAATCACTGACCAAAGGCATTTCATGCTTGATTAGCTCAACTGCACTACGAGAAGTAATCGTTGAAGGTAAAATATTCTGTATGTGGATAGTCGTTTTCATTTGTAAGGTCAAATATAGATTAAAATTTAACTCAAACAACTTTACTCCAAATAATTGGAATAATTAAAGCCAACGGGAACTGTTTGTGGAATACGCAATGCCAATAAGGTTCCCGGCCACTTTACCCGACGTTCAAGTGGCACAATTTGTTCAAAGTCACTGGTATAAATATACATTGCTGAACCTGAAAGAAGAAAGTATTTTCCTTTTAACCCGTCAACCAGCATTCTACGGGAGGTATCAATACCATAACCTCGGGTTTCTGTAATTTGCTTTGTACTTTTACCGTTTATGGCCTGTTCAATAGACTGAACATCGGTTTCTATATCCGGGAAGTTAAATTTCTGATAAGACCCCAACAAACCAATACCATTTTCGAGAATACAAATATCCAGAAACCTTTTTTGTGGATAATTCTGAACCATTATCCATCCGTTGGGAACTTCTGCGTGATCAACGATGTTGTCCATGGCTTCGCCAATCAGGTATTTAATCACCGCAACCATTTGACCTGAAATATTTAATTGGCGAAGCATTATATTTTCAAATACGGTCAACAGGCGTTCCCTTACTTGGGTATCTTTCACTTCTGCCGGAATCTGGCAAATAGGCAAATAGGTTCTGGTTTGAAATCTTGATAAATATTCATTCCAATTGGGGTGAGCTGGAGCATTAAAGCCCTGAGGGAAAAGAATTGTATTCAAATAACTTTCTGTTGCCCCATTAAAATGATAGTCCACTATACATTCCGGAAACGGAGCTTTTCGGAGTAGAGCACAAAGTGGCAAAATTAAAAATGGATGGACAAAAGTCAGGTTGCGCAAATCGAAAATTAGATGATCACCGCTTTCAACATCCATCAATTGCTCCAAAACCTCAAACAATGACATAAAGGAATAACCCATTTCATCATTGCCCGGATTTTTTATGACTATTCTGTATTCCATTTTTTCGATTTACAATAGCTGAGAATGTAATGTTATAAGTAAGAAATGGTTATTCAAGTTTTTAAGCTATAAACTCAAAGATTAAATATACAACCCCACACGATAGGGGCCGAATATTTTTTGGTCATTTTTTCTATAAACATCTGATGCCTTCGGCATCTTAAATCCCGGCATTTTCGATATACCGCATTGCCGCGTCTTCGTCTTGCTCAATGGCCAGTTCTACCGCGCGTTTGGCGGTTTCTAACAGTTGTTCCGATTGCTTTTTTAACCGGAAACTTTCTTCGACAAGGGCTGCAATTTTTTCTTGATCAGAGTTTTCAATAATAGGAATTAGAAATTCATCTAAATCTTTTGGATATAATTCTGCCTGTGCACTGCCCGCACTGAATTTATCGGTTTGCATACGGCCAACCAATGAATTTAGAACAAAACCAATGTAAACCGGATTCTGCTCTTTTATTCTGATAATGTTGACATGGTTGCTCGCTAATGCCTTTTTATCTGATTGATAAACTTGGGTTCGACCGATGTTTGCCCCAGTGGTGTAGGTTAAAATATCTCCCTTATAAACCCTTGCACGGCTTTGAATGTCCCAATAATTGCTACTTGTTTTTTCAAAACCATTGTAATCTAAAGAATCTTCCAGAATGTGTTTGCTGTTGATGATGTCTAAATCTCCATTTTCAACATAAATAGGTTGCATTCCTCGATAGTTATCTGTTCTGATTTCTTTTATGGTTTTATGATTTTGCGAACGAATAGCTTCTTCTAAAATATCGAACTTCTTTTGGTAATACTCAGCATCCAACCTGCCGGTTGATAAAAACGATTCGTTAAGTCCTTTAATATTTACAGGTTCCTTGCCAGCTTCAAAGTTATTTAAGCCAATAGTTTCCTGTAAGAAGTTTTCTGCTGAAGCATATAATTGTTGCGATTTCTCTAATAAAATGAAAGCTCTATAAGTATTTTCTTCTATTCTATTATTCAAATTTATTCCAAGATGTGGAATACGCATTTCTCTGAATTTTGCGGGACTAAAATTAACTTGGTTACTTGCCATCGAAAATTTTTCAATTTCTAGACGACCATAGATTGAATTTAGAAAAGAAACTAAAGTAGATGCATTGATTAATTCTTTCTTTGGTCTTATTTTAAAAAGATATGAAGCATATGCAAAATCGTAGTCCTTTGGAACCATCGCAGACTTCCCTACAAGTTTAGGGTTTCCATTAGTTCTGCAAATTAGAACATCGTCCTTTTTCAATTTAAGTGACTCATAAGTTTGATTATCTATGCGTTTACAGAATTTAGATGGTTGCCCAATAAAATTACTTTGAAACTCATTTAATCTTAAGACAGGATATCCTTCCGATTCTTCATTTAATTCTTCTGATGTCCCATATTGAACGAAATCAATAATTTCTGCACCAGTAAATGATTTAGAAAGCTTAAATGATTTAGCCGTATAAAACTCTGCCTCAAGTCTTAGTAAATCCGTTTTTAAAGGTTCAGAAAACAATACTTCTTTAATCTCCAGCCCTTCCAACATTGCCTTGTACCTGGCTTCGTTGAAAGGGCTATTTAAAAAAAACTGAGATGCTCCTTTTTAGCGAATTCGGCAAAGGCTTCGGCAATGCCGTCTTTGGTATATCCATCGTGGTTAAAGAGGTCGTGTTTTACAATCAGGTGGCCGTGGGTGTCGAGTACATATTCGTCGAGATTTTGCACGGTGGCCACATATTGCATATCGGGCTCCTTCAATTCCAAAACTCCTTGTTTCGGCTGTGGTATTGTTGGTTTCACCTGAAACAAGCTGGGTAAATCGCGTTTTCGGATATATATTTTTTCGCCGCTGTTGTCTTTGCTCGGCTCTTGCATGGTGGCAAAAAAGATGGGGTAATCGTCCACCTTCGGGCAAATGTTGTCGTCCCATTTTTGCACCAGCAAAACGCTGGTTTTGGTTCCGGTGTGGGGTTTAAACACATTGCCGTGCAAACCTACCACGCCCAATATACGGCAGCGTTCGGCAATAAATTCGCGAATTTGTTTGTCGCTGCTGTTGTTAAAACGGCCTTGCGGCAACACAATCGCCATGCGACCGCCGGGTTTCAGGAAATCGAGGTTACGCTCAATAAATAAAATATCGCGTCCAACAGCAGTTTGGTATTTCCCTGCTGCGTTTTTGCCCAATTCATATTTCGATATAATCCGGCTTTCTTTAATATCACCCGCAAAAGGCGGATTGGCCATCAGGATATCGAAACCAAAGTCGCGATTGCTGGTTCGGTCTTGCCGTAGCTTTTTCAGTTTCTTCCAACCTTCGTAATAAGTATCTTTCCAATCGTCGTCGTCCAGTTTTTCGTCCCAACGTTCCCAGTCGAGTGTGTTCAGGTGCAACACATTGGTTTGTCCATCACCAGCAATCAGGTTCAGGGTTCGGGCCACCCGAACGGTCTTTTCATCGAAGTCGATGGCAAATACTTTGTCGTTCACATAGTCGGTACAGCGTGGTGGTTTTTGTTCGAGCGTAAACAGGTGGCTTTTGTTCAGTCCCTCTTCTTTCATAATCTGTTCCCACACATGAAAAATGGTATGCACGGGGAACCCGCAACTGCCAGCCGCTGTGTCAATCATGGTTTCGTGCTCTTGGGGGTTGAGCATCTTCACACACATGTCGATCACATAGCGCGGCGTAAAGTATTGTCCTTTTTCGCCCTTGCTGCTTTTGCCAATCAGGTATTCGAAAGCATCGTCCACCACATCGAGGTTGCTGTTAAAGAGTTTCACATCTTGCAGCGACGAAATACAAACCGAAAGGTGCGAAGTGGTTAATTCAATTTTGGCATCGTCGGAGAATACGCCCGACCATTTCTTTTTGGCCCGGTTGAACAGGCTTTGTATTTTCTCTTTGAGTTCGGTTTCGGTGTCGCCGTAATTACGGAATTCGAGAAAGCGTTTTTTGTCTCGCCCCGATTCCATTTCGTCAAAAAGTTTGGTAAATATCAGTTTAAACAATTCTTCGAAGGCATCAACCCCGGCAGCAGCCAACACTTCGTTTTCCATATCGAGGATCAGGTCTTTTAACGATTTACGTTCGGTAAACAACTTGTCTTTTCTGATCAAATCGTCCAATGTCCAGCGTTCTGAGAGGATATCCGAAAGTTTTTCGATGGCTTTTGGAATGGATGGCAGATCTTCGAAATAATTTGGGTCTTTACGGTGATAGTAGGAGATGGAATCGCCATTCGACCATACGCCAATAGGTGCACCGGTTGCATTGCAGTAACCTCTTAATTGTTCCTTGCCATCTTTTAATTTGGGTTTCTTCAGCTCAATCAGGATATATGGTGCGCGTTTGTTGTCCTTGTCGAAAATCACAATATCGGCCCGTTTCTTTTCAATTCCGAACGAAACGGGATATTCCACTTCAATACGCGACGAATGGTAACCGTAGTCAACTATCAGAATCTGCAAATACAATTGTCGGATGGTTTCTTCAGGAGTAAGTTTTACTTCTTTGTTGCGCACCAAACAGTTGGCATAAGGAACGATATTGCCTTTGCTGTCTGTTCGTTTGATGATTCTTTTTTCAAGATTATTTATTTCAACGAGGTTGAATTGGGTAAGTTTGTAATAGGAATCTTTGAGTATTTCGGCTAAAGTC
>CAIPKZ010000247.1 GCA_903865775.1 uncultured Prolixibacteraceae bacterium
CTCGATATTTCTATTCATTTCTTTAAACGGCTACTTTTCCGGCAGGGAATTTATCCCAACGATTTGGTTCGCGAACCAATTCTGCCTTTCGATACGATTCATCGCGAAATTGCTGACAGACATATTGAAACAATAATTCAACTGGAGAATTTAATAAGAGTAAAAAAACTGAAAAATGGCAAATTAGAATAAAATGTGCCATAGGCACAAAATATGGGTAGAAATCCATCACAATTTAAAAGTCTCGTCCCGGATGGGACGAAATATGCTAGCGATAAATTTCTCTACCCACATTTAATCCCTAACGGGATATATTTCAGAAAGAAGAATAAAAAATATCATCAATTTATGCAGCAACTCATCAGCTATATTGCATTGGGAGCGCCAGCCACGCGAAGACCGGCGACGAATAAGCTTCCGTTTTTGCGCCCCGAAATTGGCTTCACCCCTAATTGGTATCACCAAGCACTGGGGATTGATTTTGGCGAAAAGTGGCATACCAATCCTGCTTACAGAAAACAATCGCTGGCTGAAATGCGAATCGAAATAGACAAACGTTTCCCGGGAAATCAAATTGGGAAACACGAAACTGAAACACCCGACCTGCTCACAGGTTTGTTTGGTGCCTGCTCCATCGCGGCCATTTACGGAGTTCCGGCGCGATTTGAAACCGACCAATGGCCCGTAAGCGAGCATGTTCATATTTCGGATGTAGAAATGGGAAACCTCCGGCCACCCGACCTTTCGGTAAATCCGTTTTTTCTGAAAATCATGGAACAGGTGGATTGGATTGCCCGCACTGAAGGCAAGGTTTACGGTTTCATGAACTGGCAAGGCGTGCTGAACAATGCCCAACGCATTCGTGGTCAGGAGTTGTTTATGGATTTTTATATGAATCCCGACGGAGTGAAAAACCTGCTCGATTGCGTTTGCACCACCATGATTGAGGCGGCAAAAATCCTTCAGCAAAAACAACGGGACAGCGGAATTCATTTCACTTTTTTTACGGTCAGCAACTGTCTTGTCAACATGCTTTCGCCTGAATTGTATGCCGAATTTATTCTGCCATTCGACCAGAAAATAGCCAATACATTCGAAACCATTGGCATTCATAATTGTGCCTGGAGCGCAACTCCTTATCTCAACGATTATGCACAAGTGCCCAAAGTAGGTTACATCGATATGGGAATGGATTCAGATTTGGAAAAGGCAAAAACCCTTTTCCCCGAAACCCGCCGCGCCATTATGTACACGCCCATGGATGTGGCCAATAAAGCTTCGGAACAAATCAGAAACGACATGGAATTGATTGCCAAAAAATATGGCCCTTGCGATATTGTTGCTGCCGATATTGAACATGGAACACCCGACAAAAAAGTACTGGAACTGATCAGAATCTGTAAGGTTATTTCAGGCAAATTTATTAACACATAAAAAGTATGCAAACATTATTATCCATTTTGAGAACTGTTTTGATAGCAGGTTATTTTTTATCTGCCGCAATTTTCACTGCCAGCGCTGTTGAACGGCAACCAACCGAATTCTTTGTTTCGATGGATGGAAACGACAATAATCCCGGCACCATTAACAAACCATTCCTCACGCCTGAAAAGGCCAGAAATGCAATACGCGAGCTAAAAAATAACGGCAACCCGCCTGATACCATTTTGGTGTATTTTAGAAAAGGAGATTATGTTCGTTCAAAAACACTGAAACTTATCCTCGAAGACTCAGGAACATCCAATTTTCCCGTTGTTTGGAAGGCATATCAGGGTGAGAGGGTAAGATTTATTGGTGGAATGAAAATTTCAGGTTTTAAGCGGGTAAATAACACTGAAATTCTGAATCGGTTGGACAAACCGGCTTGCGACAACGTATTGGTTACCGATTTAAGGGCACAGGGAATAAATGATTTCGGGAAATTTAGCTCGCGCGGATTTGGCAGACCTACCACACCATCGCATGGAGAACTGATTTTTAATAATCTGCCGATGACATTGGCCCGATGGCCCAATACAGGTGAATGGGAGCGGATAACGGACTTCCCCCGCGACAGTGTAAAAGCTGATGGTCAGGGTAAAAAAATGGGGGCACTTTCCGGTGGATTCTTTTACAGCAGTGACCGTCCGGCAAAATGGAAGAATACAGGAAATATTTGGGTGTACGGCTACTGGGCATACGATTGGGCAAACAGTTACGAACGGGTTACAGAGTTAAATCCCGAACGACATTTTTTAAAGACTGCCGCACCATACGGTAATTATGGATTTGTTAAAAATCAACGATTTTGTTTTCTCAATATTCTGGAGGAATTAGACCAGCCAGGAGAGTGGTTTCTTGACAGGGATTCGGGATTACTTTATTTTTGGCCACCCTCGGCAATTGAATCGGGTGAAGCGATTTTTTCAGAACTGGAAGAACCTTTTTTACTGTTAAATAATGTTAGTCACGTTTCTTTTTCAGGTATTGAATTTGAAGCGTCTCGGGGAAATGCCATACAAATAGAAGTTGGAGAAGGAAACCGCATTGAAGGTTGTATGCTGCGTAATATTGGCAACAATGCCATCATCGTAAATGGCGGAACAAATCATGGAATTCTTAGTTGCGATATTTCAGACTCGGGCGATTGCGGGGTTCTTCTTACCGGTGGAGACCGAAAAACTTTAACATCATGTGGCCATTTTGTTGAGAATTGTCATTTTCAACGACAGGGCAGATGGACTAAGTGTTATGTTCCAGCCATATCCATGAGCGGAGTAGGAATGCGTGCATCACACAATCTGATTCACGACCACCCGCATGCAGCCATCCTTTTCACAGGAAATGAAATGATGATTGAGTATAACGACATTCACCATACAGCCATGGAAACCGGTGATGTTGGTGCAATTTATACCGGACGCGATTATACTTACCGTGGTAATAGCATCAGGTACAACTATATTCATGAAACTGGCGGAGTCAGGGGTTCAAAAGGCATTTACATGGACGACTGTGTAAGTGGCACCGAAGTGTACGGAAATATATTTTACAAAGTTCATTGGGGGATGTTCATCGGTGGTGGCCGCGACCACCTTGTTGAAAATAACCTTTTTGTCGATTGCCATCTCGCGGTTCGTGCCGACGGGCGGGGAGTAGACCCAAAACCCATGTGGCAAAACATGGTGAATAACATGATGCGTGAAAGCCTGAAAGAGGTACCTGCCAACCTATACCGCGAACGCTATCCTGCAATTAAAACCCTTGACAGGTATTATGGCAAACCGGGAGATAAACCCATTACAGGCAAAGATTTTAAGGGTATTCCTCCTGAAGGGAATGTTATTGTCACAAATGTATGTTTCGGTCCATGGAAAGAGATTACCGAGTTTGCCGATGAGAAAATCTTTGACATCAGGAATAATTATATTACTGATGATTTAAACAAAGTTGGCACTCCTGAAACCGGATTTATAATCCCATCTGGTTCTCCGGTCTGGGCAACCGGTTTCAAACCCATCCCTTTTAGTGAAATAGGATTGTACAGTGACCATTACAGAAAGTTGAATATCAAATAAAACACCGAATAGATGAATAATATTTCTGAAAAAGTTAATTACAAAAACTGAATTTAATATGAAACTGAATTTTTATACTATTCTTTTCCTGATAATTGTGGCTGTTTCTGACCTTAACGCGCAGGTTTCAGTCAATAGTTTTCTTCAGGAAGTTAAAACCGACATTCAATTGCCTACCGAAGCCGGTAAGAATGTGGTGAAATTATTCAGCCTGAATAATAATCCGATAGCAGTAACTTCCAATGGCGTTTATAAAAACCGCGATGGAAAATGGACTGGCAAAGCTGCCGGTTCAGACTGGCGGACAGCGGCATTGGATGCGAAAAATGAAATCTGGCTGGCATCGGTGAATGCCATTCAAATTGAAAGCGGTGCTACGAAAATTGAACTGCCTGATTTTGCCCGAAAAGACACCATCCTTTGCCTGTTGTGGGAGAATGAAAAAACGCTGCAGGTAGGAACGACTAAAGGCTTATTGACTTATGATGGAACCTGGACAGCAGTTCCTTTTGTAAACGGGAAGCATGTAAATTCGATCGCAAAAGACTCGAGAAATGATCTTTGGCTGGCCACAACCGACGGACTTTTACGTCGTGTTGAAGGGAAATGGCTCGACATGGATGAAACAATGATGGCCTATGGCCTGAAACGCACCTATTTTGCTCTGGAAAGCAGAAATGAAAAAGCTGAACTGCTCTTTGGCGGACTTTTCTCGGTTGGATGCATCGCCGAAAATGGTGACAACTATATTTTAAGAGGCGCTGATGGTCTTCCATATGGTCCAATTACTACGATCCGGAGTTTTGCTGATGGAATGTGGCTGGGAACCAGCAAGGGCGCCATTAAAAAAGACAAAACCTGGCACTATTACAACGGCAAACGATGGATTCCGAACAACAAAGTGAATGATATTCTGGTCATTGACCAACATACAGCATGGATTGCAACTCCGGAAGGAATCAGCCAGATTCAGGAGGTGGAAATTACTTTAGATCAAAAAGCGGCTGCTTTTGAAGAGCGCATCAAACTAAGGCACGACCGATACGGAATGGTTAGCGGATCACACCTGACTACTCCGGGCGATCTCAGCACCAGTCAAACCCGAACCGATGACAACGACGGACTTTGGACTTCCATTTATCTGGCTGCCGAATGTTACCGTTATGCGGTGACCAAAGACCCGGAGGCGAAGAAAAATGCGATCAAAGCCTTCGAAGCCATGGAACGTTTAGAAACCATCACCGGAATTCCAGGATTTCCGGCACGTTCGTTGGTAGCGGCTGATGAAAGTACTGGTGAAGGCGGCGAATGGCACCTCACACCTGACAAAAAATGGAAATGGAAAGGCGATACCAGTTCCGACGAAATGGTTGGACACCTGTTTGCTTTCCCACTATTCTATGATCTGGTTGCTGAAGGAGCGATGAAAGAACGGGTAAAGAGCCTTGTTCAGCGAATAATGAATCACATTGTTGACAACAACTTTCATTTGATCGATCTGGATGGAAAACCCACGCGCTGGGCTGTTTGGACGCCTGATTCGCTGAATTTCAAGACGAACTGGATGTACGAAAAAGGAATCAATTCGCTGCAAATTCTTGCATTCCTGAAGGCTGGTTATCATGTAACCAAAGACCCGAAATTTCAAACCGCTTACCAAACGCTCGTGCAGAAACATCATTACGTTGAAAACATGATTCAGCAAAAAAATTACGGGCCGTTCGACATCAACCACTCTGACGATGAACTGGCTTTTTTGCCCTATTACACGCTGTTCCGATATGCGAACGATCCGGAATTACTGCCATTCTACGAAAAAAGCATGCAACGAAGCTGGAATGTGGAGCAAGCCGACCGGATTCCGATCTGGAACATCATTGCCAGTTGGGCCCTGAAAAAAGATTGCGACCTGAACACTGCACAGGAAGAACTTCAGCAAATTCCGATGGATATGATTACCTGGCGGATGGAGAACAGCCACCGCTGGGATTTACCTAAAGATCAGCTGGTCGACCGCTTTGGAAAAGCACAGGCGATACGACCAATACCAACACCGGAACGAGGAATTTCCAAATGGAACAGCAACACTTACCTCTATGATACTGGCTCCAATGGTTACGGTGAGGACGATGGCGCCTACTTTTTGCTTCCCTACTGGATGGGCAGGTATCACGGATATTTTGTAGAAAAATAACAGACCATAAAGGAGGAGTTTTAAATGCACTCAGTAAAGTCGATACTTATTTTATTCGTCACTTTCTTTTTAACTGGTAGCTTGATTTCAAAAGCACAGGTTATTCCTGTCATTCAATCGGGTACTTATTTTCAGGAAATAAAAACTGAAATTAGTTTGCCCGAGCAGGCCAGTAAGAATGTAATCAAGCTGTTCAAAATACAGAACAATCTGATTGCAGTCATTTCAAACGGAGTTTTTAAATACAGCGAAGGCAAATGGAGCGGGAATGCTTTTGGCTCTGATTGGCAAACTGCAACACAGGATTCCAAAGGCGAAATCTGGCTGGCATCGGCTCAATTCATTCAAAAAAATGGTGATGCAAAACGAATTAATTTACCTGATTTTGCTCAGAAAGACTCTATCATCTGCCTGCTGTGGGAAAACGACAAAACGCTGCTGGTTGGAACCACAAAAGGCTTGCTTACTTACGACGGTGAATGGAAAGTCGATGCTTTTGCAAAAGGCAAACGGGTAAATTCCATGACTAAAAACCAGAAAGGTGACCTCTGGCTCGCCACAAATGATGGGCTTTTGAAAAGGAACTCAGGCAAATGGGTGAACCTGGACGACAACCTGATGGCTTATGGTTTGAAGCGACACTATTTTGCGTTGGAAAGCCATCAGGATAAAGTGCTTTTCAGCGGACTTTTTGCAGTTGGCTGCATTGCAGAAGATGGAAACAACTGGCTTTTGACCGGGGCAGATGGCTTGCCATACGGCCCAGCTACTTCTATTTGCATTTCAGGAGAAAATATGTGGCTGGGCACTGCCCGTGGGGCTATCAAAAAAGACCAAAACTGGCACTATTACAACGGAAAACGTTGGTTGCCCAGCAATAAAGTCAAAGATATTTTACCCGTCGACGAACACACCACCTGGATTGCTACTTCGGACGGAATCAGCCAAATTCAGGAGGTAGAAATGACTTTAGAGCAAAAAGCAGTTGCATTCGAAGAACGAATTAAATTACGTCACGATCGTCATGGTTTAGTAAGTCCATCTAAACTGGAAAATCCGGGCGACTTATCGACTAGCAGAACGGTCAACAACGACAACGACGGACTTTGGACTTCGATCTATCTGGCTGCCGAATGCTACCGGTATGCTGTAACCAAAGATCCGGAGGCCAGAAATAGTGCCCTGAAAACGTACGAAGCCATGGAACGACTGGAGACTGTTACCGGAATATCTGGTTTAGCTGCCCGTTCATTTGCTGCGGCTACCGACAGCGTTACCCAATCGCTCTCACCTCATTCGAAAAAGTGGCACCCTTCGCCCGACGGAAAATGGCAATGGCTGGATGATGTGAGTTCGGATGAAACTGTTGGTCACTTTTTTTCTGTTTCGCTGTTTTATGATCTGGTAGCTGATGCCGAAATGAAAATACGGGTTAAAGGCTTAGTTGAGCGCATCATGAATCACATCATTGACAACAATTTTCAAATCATTGATCTGGATGGAAAGCCCACCAAATGGGCGATATGGAATCCTGATTCGCTCAATCACAACGACAACTGGGCCTACGAACGCGGCCTCAATTCCCTGCAAATTCTGTCGTTCCTGAAAACCGCCGTTTACATCACCGGAAATCCAAAGTTCGAAAAAGCTTATCGCACCCTGATCGAAAAACATGGTTATGCTGAAAATGCGCTTCAGGCCAAAAAGTATGCGCCTTTCGAAAACAGTCACTCCGATGATTTACTGGCCTATCTTCCTTATTATTGCCTGATCAGGTATGCCAAAACGGATCAATTTTTTCCTGTTTATACCAAAAGTTTGCAACGAAGCTGGGATGTCGCTCAACAAGACCATATTTCGCTGTGGAACATCATTGCCAGTGCTGGATTGAAAAAAGATTGTGATTTGAGGTATGCGCTGGAAGAACTTCAGCTGATTCCGATGGACATGATTTCATGGAAAATGGAGAACAGTCACCGCTGGGATTTGCCTCAGAACCCGCTTTTAGGAAGATTCAGAGGGATACAGTCGGTAAAACCAATTCCAACTCCTGAAGGTGGTATCTCAAAATGGAATACTAATCCCCATCAATACGATACCGGTGATAATGGCTCGACCGAAGACGACGGCGCCTATTTTTTACTTCCATACTGGA
>CAIPKZ010000248.1 GCA_903865775.1 uncultured Prolixibacteraceae bacterium
ATTTTGGTAGGTAAACCAATTATTAAAGGAACACGTCTTTCCGTTGAACACATTATCGGACTGCTCGCTTCAGGCTGGACGGAACAGCAAATTCTTGAAAACTATCCCCGTCTTTCTAAAGAAAGTTTACAGGCAGTTTTCGGATATATACAGGACTTTTTGAAGGATGGTTTATTTTATAATGAACCTTTAAAGTCAGCTTAATGAAATTGCTCGCCAACGAGAATTTTCCAAAATCAAGTGTAAAATTATTAAAGGATTCAGGATACGACATCGTATCGGTAGGAGACGAGTTTGCTGGAATCCTTGATAGTGAAGTTATTGATTTTGCTAATCAGGAACATCGAATAATTCTGACTTTTGACAGGGATTACGGCGAGTTAATATTTAAAAAAGGATTCAGACCTGTTTCTGGAGTAATATATCTGCGCTGGGAGCTTTTTCTGCCTGAAGAACCCGGGAAATACCTGATGGAATTGTTCAATTCGAAGAACATCTTGTATGAAAATACATTAACTGTAATTAGCGACGACAACATCCGTCAGCGAAAATACAAGTGATTATTAAAAGATTTTGTTCCTTCAGGCTATGAATAATTCTGACACAAAAATCCAATCTCAATTTACTGAACTCAGTACCCTTCTTCTTCAAAAGCGCAATTCCGCTGGATACTGGGATGGCAGGCTTTCGTCCAGTGCACTGGGTGTCGCTGTAGCAATTACTGCACTTCATTTTTATGACTCTGCCGGAAATGCCAAAGAAATTCTGTCTGGTTTAAACTGGTTGGCAATCAACATTAATAAGGATGGTGGTTTTGGCGATTCGCCCGAGAGCGTTAGCAATGTAAGCACCAGTTTGCTGTGTTATTCGGCCATTAAAGTTTGCAGTAAAGACGATCTGGGCGGTTCGCTGCTCCTGAAAACTGGTGATTATCTGCGATCACAACAAATTGATGTGAATTCTCCGGAACTCATTCCGGCGATACTTGATTTTTACAAAACCGACCGGACTTTCTCGGTTCCCATTCTGACCATGTGCGCACTGTGCGGCGTTCCTGGTAAAGAAGCATTTGATTCCATTCCGCAGTTGCCATTTGAACTATCCTTGTTACCCCGCTCATTTTACAGCATGTTAAACCTGAGTGTGGTGAGTTATGCTATTCCTGCATTGGTTGCAGTGGGTATTGCTATTTTCAGGTTTAAGAAACGAAAAAATCCGTTGATGAGGTTAATTCGGGAATCTTCTGTAAGTAAATCTCTGGAATTACTCCGGAAGATTCAACCTGAAAGCGGTGGTTATCTGGAAGCTATTCCACTCACCGCTTTTGTTTGCTTGTGCCTGATTGAGTCAGATTATCGCAATTTGGAAGTAGTGCGGGATGGAATGAAATTCCTGAAACGGACTCAACGGGAAGATGGAAGCTGGCCGATTGACATTGATCTCTCAACCTGGGTGACCACGCTTGCAGTAAAATCCCTACGAAACAATGTGGACAAAATTCTTGATTCGGATAGAAAGCAACAATTGACCAATCATTTACTGGCGATTCAGAATAAACATATTCATCCGTTCAACGGAACACCGCCGGGTGGCTGGGGCTGGACTTCATACTCTGGTTCTGTTCCTGATGGAGACGATACTCCCGGAACGATTCTGGCTTTATTCGCGCTGAATCAGACGAACCCCGAAGTTGTTCGTGAAGCTGCTTTATCCGGAATTAATTGGTTATGTCATTTACAGAACAGCGATGGTGGATTTCCAACTTTTTCGCGTGGATGGGGCAAGCTGCCATTTGACCAGAGTTGTGCCGATTTATCCGGACATGCGATTCTGGCCATGGCCAAAACAGATCATGTTTTTGGTGATTCATTGACAAGAACCGAGCATTCAGGAATTAGAAAGTCATTTGTAAAAGCATTGATTTATCTTGAGAAGCAACAACATGCTGCCGGTTACTGGTTGCCCCTGTGGTTCGGAAATCAGCATACAGCTGATCATTCTAACCCAGTATATGGAACAGCCCGAGTGACGGCTTACCTAAATGAAACACTGGAAACAAACGCTGGAAACGAGTACAAAGTTATTCTGAAACTCATGATTGAGCGGGGCTGCAAGTATCTTGCATCGGTTCAGAATCAGGATGGAAGTTGGGGCGGTGCAAAAGATATTCAGGGAAGCATTGAGGAAACGGCGCTTGCCATAACTGCCTTGGTTCGGAATGGATTTCAGGAGGAATGTACTGCCGGACTGAACTGGCTGGCTGAAAAAACAAAATCCGACGGATTAGTTGAATCACCAATCGGATTATATTTTGCATCGCTTTGGTACAGCGAAGAATTATATCCATTAACGGCCTATTTGGAATGTCTTTCTGTGATTAACGATAGCAGATTGAAGAAGTACCAAATCTTAAACCGTTGATCGTTATTCGTTAATCTTTATTTCACTACCACAGCCGGACTTACTTTGATTTCCATCAGGTAACCTTTGCAAATTCCTTTGATTGTGACCGGTTTTCCGGTTTCGAGTGACTGAATTGCTGGTTGATTGGCAGCACACCAAACACTGTCGAGCTGGCAGCTAACTCCCTGCATTTCATCTTCGAGAATCAGCAGATCCGTTCCGTTTTTAAGTTTTGATTTGGCGACCAGTTTGCCGCTTATTTCAAGGACTTTTTCGCTGTATTTGGTTGTAGCAGTATTCTCCTCCTTCTGAAATTCATCCATCAGACTTGTGGCTTCAACTTTAAACTCGGCTTCCAGTTTGTTGATGTCAGCATGTGGCTTGAAAAACATTTTCAGCCCAATTCCGGCTCCAATAAAACCTAAAGCAAGAAGTGTGAGGATAATATATTTGATTTTCATCCGAATATAATTTGTTTTTTAAAGGCCGGATGGAACTCGCATGTGAAATATTCATCCGTGTTTGTGTTTAACGAACATGCTCGTTTCATATGATTTGAATTTGAAATTATTGACCAAATGGCAGATAATCAGCCTTTACGGTGATTTCCATTTCTTTGCCGATTTTCTCCCGAACTACCGAAGGAATGACAATTCCGAAATCTTCAGGAGTAACTTTGAATTTGGATGTTCCAACCAGTTTCCCATCAACCAATCCCAAAGTACCCGGAACAGTGATCGTTTTATCGACTCCGTGAACATTTAAAACCCCGGAAATTTTAATATTGGCAACCGGTCCTTTCAGCATGTCTTTGTTGAATCCTTCGATTGTACCTTTGAATTTTGTCTTTGGAAACTTGGTGCTTTCCATGTAATTTTCGTTGAAGTGCTCTTCCATCAAAGCCCGTTTGAAATGGAACGTAGTCATAATAGCCTGAAAGATAACTTCACCTTTTTCAGCATCGAGTATGGTTACAGCCTCATTGCTTTCACCAAGGATATCTTCCATTGGTGTTGAAGAGTAAAATGATATGAATGCATTTTTAGCGATAAATTTACCTTGCCCGAAAGCACCAACCGATGATGTCAGCAATACCAGAATGAATAATTTTTTTAGCATGGTGTAATTTTTTATACTATAACGCAAACACCCGCGAAATGTTGAATCCAAGATGAATTCCTCCATCCAGCCAGTTGTCGGTTGTCTGAGGAATAAATGTTCCTTCGCGCATTCCCTGCGAGTTGGTAAGCATAATTTGGAAAACATGACCGCCTGTTTCAAGGTCGATGCCAATCGATGCAGAATTGTAGTATCTGGTATCCAGGTATTTGGCATTTGGATTTAGGGTATAATAGTATTCGGCATTTATGGAAAGACGTTTTGATAATTTGTAACGTGCTCCGGCACCCATAGCGAAGATGTCGTTTTGGTCGAGTTCCGTTGGCACGAAGTTCCGGTGAATATAGGTTGGTGTTAGCTGGAAGGAAAGTTTATCATTGAATTTCCGGGCAAGCAGCAGTTGATTCACGTAGGTAAGCCGCGACGAAAAATAATTGATTCGCGGGGTAGTTGTGGTTGGAGTTAATTGAATTGGAGTACTGGGAAAATGTTCAGAAACAACTTCTACAGAGCTTAAAAAACTCAGCGAAACAGGCATTTTTCTTGAGCCTGTTGACTGTCTCAACAGCTTGAATTTGGCAAAACTATCGTAGATCTTTTGGCTACTTCCGCGACCTAAACCTAACATCAGCCAATCGGTAACCCCATATTCCAGACTGAAATGTATATTGGAATGATCGAGTCCCCATAAACCGTAGCCACCTTCATTCAAGGTTCCAAAGCGGTGTGAAATGCGGAAGTCAAGCTGACTTTTCTTCATCTGCTGGATTGAATGACCATTGATGATTCGGCTCGCCTTAAATGTTGCTGAAGCATAATTGATTGTAGGTTTTGTTTCTGCATTCAATAATGCATCCAGATCCTGACTGTAAATATTTCCGGATATAAGAATTAAACTTAACCCCAGAAACAGGCCAAATATTTTTTTCATTTTATAATTTCTAATTGTTTAATGATCCACTATCTATCCACTTCTGCAATTGGGCTATTTCGCAATCAAGAAGTTTCCCACCACCTTTTGGCATCGGATAATCGCTGGTATGATTGATGGAACCCATCAATTTGCCGTTAGTCACCACTGTCATCACATCAGAATAGTCCTGGAGGTTTATACCATTTCCGGAAGAGGAAGCATTCGAATTGGAATGGCATGTTTGGCACGACTGCAAAATGGCAGATACAGTTCCTTTAAAAGTAACTTCTGTGTCGTCGCAAGGGTTTGAAAGCTTTGGATAAAGCCGTTCTTCTGAGTCGTAGTAGCATCCTGTTATGGATACAATGACAAGTATTAGTATTATTTTTATTGCACGGTTCATGTATTGTTTTTTTGAACTTGAATTATTGAAAATTTTCTTCTACATGTAATTGCTATTCAGGTTTTGCACCCTGATCAATCCATAGGCGGATAAGCGTCCGCTGGTTGGTTGGTACTGCACCGTTGGGAGGCATAATTTGAAAAGTATTAATCATGGCCTGATAGGATTCGCTGTTTGAAGAATTCCCCGGCGAGACTGTTCGTAATATACCCTCGTAAGTGGTGAAATCCAGGTGACTTTCACCGCCATTGCCACCTGAATGACAACTTGTACAATACCCGTAATAAACTTGCTGGACATCAGCAAAAGCTACAGGAGCCATCTGGTCAGCAGTAATTCCGTCGTGTTTGCATGAGCTGTTTAATAAAAACAAGATTGCAATTCCGGCTATGACAGGTAAAGAAAGATTTTCAAATCGTTTTAAATCCATAATAGAATCAGTATTAAAATTAGTAAACACCAAGTAACAATTATAAACCAGTTTTTGATCACCGAAATTATTTAAACAGTATTGCTATTAATAAGGTTCAAAATAACTTACATAAAGTTATTCTTCAAAATAGGACAAAAGCTGATATGGAAGTTGAAAACCTGATTTATTCAGTTTCTTCTATCTGTGTGGAAGCTTTCTGAATGGCATTTTTATTGCTGGCAATTAATAAAAAGGCATCATTTTAATCAGGTCGCCTTCAGTGGTAAGATATTCTTTCATCAGATTGGCGGTAAGGCAGGAATGAACCGGCAGAATTTCAATCAGTTTTCCAGGCTTAAAGTAGTGAAGGTCTTTTGGTGTTATTCTCAATATGCCATGTTCCTGAGATAGAGCATACAAGTAATTCCTTTCATCCAGTAAAATCTCCTCATATCCGTCACGAATTATAATTCTACCGTACAATTGCTTTCCGTCAATATTCGTTATGGAATCTTTGGCAAAATGGATAGCTCCTCCGTATATGACAACCTCGTTTCGCGAGTTGTGGATAGCAATCACCGGGCAAACCATCCGAACTGCAATGTCGGTGAGTTTGCATACTCCAAGTTTGAATTGCATTAAATCGTAAAACACAAAATTACCCGGACGAATTTCATCCACCCCGTCGAAATTGTCAGCTAATGTGCAGGAAGGGGTATCTCCCAGGGAAATCAAAAGTTCCGGCCAGTCATTGATATATCTAGCTTTTAGCGCCTTCATTTTCAAAAGCGCATCGAAATGCCTGCTAAAAATATCATGAGTTGAGTTGGCCTGGTAAGTGTGACCAGTGTGAGAAAGAAAACCTTTAAATTGAAGCAGCGGGGATTTTTGTATCGACTCCAGTAACTGATCAATCAAAGGAGTTCGGTTTGCCTCAATGCCCGTCCGGTTGTAGCCGGTGTCAATTTTAATGAAGACGCCAATGTGTCGTGTGATTTGCTCCTGAAGTGCTTCAAGACCTTCAGTGTTTTCAATCAGGATATTCAATTTTATCCTGCCGGCCAGTTCGTTTATTTCAGGAATTTCAGGAATATTTACAGAAAATGCAATGGTAATATCTTCCCATCCACATTCTGCAAAATAGTTGGCCATTGTCAATGAAGATACAGTTATTGCTTTGATTCCGGCAGACCTGAACCATTCTGCAATTTCGGCTGATTGGTGGGTTTTGAAATGTGGGCGGAAATTTAATTGAAGTGCATTGGCTTTGCGAACCATATTTTCGATGTTTCGCAAGGCAATATCTTTATTTAATAATAGCGTAGGCTTTGTAATTTCCATTTCAGGATGTTCATCACGATTTATGGCACGCTTTAATCGATCTAAAATAGTCAATTCTAATCTAAATCAGAAATTTCAAGAAAAAGAAAAGGAGCCGGACGATCGGCTCCCGGATTTTATTCTCCTAAAAAGATTGTTTGTGCCCTGTTTGGCCCAACGGAGGCTATCGAAATAGCTATTCCAACCTGTTCTTCGATGTAGTTGATGTAGTTGTTGAATTCTTCCGGAAATTCGTTCTGATCGGTCAATTGAGTCAAATCAGATTGCCAGCCAGGCAATTCCACATAAACTGGTTTTACGTTTTCGTTCAGCTCAAATGGAAATTTTTCGGTCACTTCACCGTCTATCTCATAGCCAACGCAAATTTTAATCGTTTCAAATAGGTCAAGAACATCGGCTTTCATCATGATCAATTCAGTCACTCCGTTCAGCATGATGGAATATTTCAAGGCTACCAGGTCAAGCCATCCGCAACGTCGTGGCCGACCAGTTGTTGAGCCGAATTCACGGCCAACTTCGCGCATATTCTGACCGTCAAGATCAAACAGTTCGGTTGGAAAAGGTCCGCTTCCAACCCGGGTGCAATAGGCTTTGAAGATACCGAAAACATTGCCGATTTTATTTGGGGCAATCCCAAGTCCGGTGCACGCTCCGGCACAAATTGTGCTCGATGAAGTTACAAACGGGTACGATCCGAAATCAATATCGAGCATGGTCCCCTGCGCGCCTTCGGCCAATATTGGCTTATTCTCTGCAAGACATTCGTTAATGAGGTGCTCGGTATCAACAATTTTAAATGTTTTCAGAAGCTCAATGGCCTTCATCCATTCTGTTTCGATTTCGGCAAGTTTGGCTGAATAATCGTAATGGTAATAATTGTCGAGCAAATCTTTATGTGCCTGAACCCGGACGGTATATTTTTCAGTAAAATTTTCGAAAAGATCACCAATCCGCAATCCATCACGACCAATTTTATCGCGGTAAGTTGGCCCGATTCCTTTTAAGGTTGAGCCAATTTTAGTTGCACCTTTAGCTTCTTCCGAAGCAGCATCGAGTAAGCGGTGGGTTGGCAAAATTAAATGTGCCTTTTTTGAAATGTATAAGGTTTTGTGGAGGTCAACCCCGTGCTTGCTGATAGATTCAACTTCTTTTTCGAAAGTTATCGGATCAAAAACAACACCGTTCCCAATCACATTCATTTTGTTTTCATGAAATATTCCTGAAGGAATGGTGTGCAGAACCTGTTTGAAGTTGTTTATTTCCAGCGTATGACCTGCATTTGGTCCTCCCTGGAATCTGGAAATGACATCGTATTTGGGAGTTAAAACATCAACTATTTTTCCTTTGCCTTCATCTCCCCATTGGAGGCCTAACAATACATCTACTTTCATCTGTAATAATTAATTATGAATTGTTCAAACACGATAATCCGCGAAAACTGAAAAACGTCTACTTTCAATTTTCACGGAATCTGAGCGATAAAATTACAATTTATTTAGACGCTATGGTATTGTCCGTAAATATAAAGTGTATGGTGCGATAATTTAAAACCGTTTTTGAGGCA
>CAIPKZ010000249.1 GCA_903865775.1 uncultured Prolixibacteraceae bacterium
CAAAAAAAGGGAAAAAGGCCTACATGATCCTGAAAATGAATAGCCTGATTGATCAGGAAATGATTGACAGACTGTATAAGGCAAGCCAGGCCGGAGTCACGATTCATCTGATTATCCGCGGAATTTTTGGATTAAAAACCGACGATCCGGTATTAAGTAAAAACATTGAAGCCATCAGTATTGTCGATAAATTTCTGGAACACACCCGCGTCTTCCTGTTTGCCAATGGTGGGAAAGAAGACATCTATATTTCTTCGGCCGACTGGATGACACGTAACCTCAATCGGCGCATCGAAGTTGCCTGCCCGATCCATTCACCTGAAATCAGGAATGAATTGAAGGAATTGCTCCGGATTCAGCTGCGCGACAATACCAAGGCACGCATTCTCGACAGTGAACTCACCAATGCATACAATAATCCAAATAATGGAACACGTTACCGTGCCCAGGTCGATTACCACAATTACATTAAAAAAAGACATCAGAATAACATGAAAATCTATCACAACCCACGCTGTTCAAAAAGTCGTGAAGCACTCAAATTTCTGGAAGAAAAAGGATTCGAAATTGAAGTCATCGATTACATAAAAAACGGAATCACTGCACACGAGATTAAGGATTTTCTCCATAAATCAGGACTAAAAATAGCCGATATTATCCGGACCAACGAAGCACTTTACAAGGAAAAATACAAGGATAAGGAATTCACCAAGGAAGAATGGATCAGCATTTTGATTGAAAATCCGAAACTGATTCAACGACCTCTGGTTATCAAAGGAACACACGCAGTTATCGGCCGGCCTGTCGAGGATATTCACAAGTTAATCTGATCCTGAACCAACAATATTCCGGGTAAGATGGAAACAAATTCAGTGGCTTTTTTCAATGATCAAAAATATCCGGAACTTCCCGCAAAGCCAATCATTGCGGCCTGGCAAATTATTAATCCGGAGAATATCGGGAATCTGATACGCCTTGCCGACAATGTGGGTGCAGAAGATGTGTTTATTCTGGGTGAAAATTTTCAACTCCGGATGTCATCCATTAAAAAAACTGCCGGGCTCAGTTTCGATCGCATCAAACTTTCGTTTATTTCGCCTGATGCATTTTTCAATCAGATCAGCGCTGATTATCAATTGGTAGCCATTGAAACGAGTGAAGAATCAACCAATATTTTTACAGAAAAACTTTCCGGCAAAATCGTTTTCCTGCTTGGAAATGAACGCAACGGTTTGCCCGACGAAATTCTCTGCAAATGCAATGCTCAGGTTCATATTCCAATGACAGGTTCATGCAAATCGATGAATGTTTCGCATGCGCTGGCTGTCGCGCTATTTGAATGGCAAAGGCAAATGCTTTTTTAAGTATATTTATCGCACCAAAAATTAAAAACCATGATCACACTGACCCAGCTGGAATATATTGTAGCTGTTGATACGTTTCGCCATTTCGGCCGTGCCGCTGAAAATTGCTTTATTACTCAACCCACACTGAGTATGCAGATCAAAAAGCTGGAAGAAGATCTGGAAGTCGTCATTTTCGACCGCAGCATACAACCCCTGATTCCAACGGACATTGGTAGCCGGATCATCGAACAGGCAAGGATAACTCTTCAGGAATCGCAGAAAATAAACAACATCATAAAAGATCACAAGAACCTGATTTCAGGAGAGCTGAAAATCGGAATAATCCCCACATTGGCTCCATACCTATTGCCTTTGTTTATTGGGAATTACAAGCGAAAATACCCCAACATCAACATCAAGGTGGAAGAATTGACTACTGCCAACATTATCGACCGGCTGAACCGCGATATGATTGACGTGGGCATTCTGGTAACGCCGCTCAAGGAAGATCGAATCAATGAAAAGCCTATTTTCTACGAAGGAATGTTACTTTACCTGCACGATGACCATCCGCTGGCCACAAAACCAAAGATCGAACTGAAAGATATTGCAACTCCGGAAATATGGCTATTAAGCGACGGACATTGTTTTCGCGATCAGGTAATCAACCTCTGTGCTTTTAATGGCGCAACAAACAGCGCCTTACCTTTCCATTTCGAAGCCGGGTCGCTTGAAACCATCATGAACATCATCGATAAAGAAGGCGGCATGACTATTATTCCTGAATTGGCAACGATCGGAATGAGCGAAGCACGTTTCGACCATGTCAGGAGATTTACTGACACCAATCCGCTTCGTGAAGTTAGTCTGGTATATTCCAGGCACTTTGCCAAATACAAACTCGTCGAATTGCTTTGGAAGGAAATATCTGCATCCATGCCCGAAAAGCTGCTGCAAAAGAATAGGGGAAATATTGTTGAATGGCGCTAAACCTTGTTTATCGTTTCATTCTGCGGCTATAAATTCGCAATTTTCTTCCCGACATCGAAACAAGAAGCCTGAAACTGGTACACTTGAAGGAATTTTGGTAAAAAGTCCTGAAATAATTTGGTGACTAAGAAAATTGGCTTATTTTTGCAGTCCCAAAATCAGGGAATTAATAAGTTGGCCCGTTCGTCTAGGGGTTAGGACGCCAGGTTTTCATCCTGGTAGCAGGGGTTCGAATCCCCTACGGGCTACAAATAAATTTTTAACAATTTAGGAACAAAAAGATGGCACATCATAAATCAGCGAAGAAGAGAATCAAACAAGACGAGGTAAAAACCGTTCAGAACAAGTACGTAGCAAAAACCATGCGTAATGCCGTAAAAAAATTACGTCTTGAAACTGATAAAGAATTAGTTGCAGCAGCCTTACCAAAAGTTGTTTCGATGATTGACAAACTTGCCAAAAAGAATGTAATTCATGCGAACAAAGCGGCCAACCTGAAATCTTCATTGGTATTGCACCTGAATAAAATTTAGAAAAACCCGTTTTTCAAAACATATAGAAACCGTCTTATTCGTAAGGCGGTTTTTTTTGCTTGGAATCAACTCTGACTAAAATTCCGCAAATTCCCACAAAAAAGCCTCACAGTTTCCTGCAAGGCTTTTTTTATTGAACTTTATTTTTCAATTTTCTATTCTGAAAGCTGTTCGTGGAACCGGCTGATTTCACCATTCAGGCGTTTTTCAATCAGTTCATCAATCCGGTCGCGAAGCGGTTCAAGATTGATTTTCAGGATGACCTCATGAGCAAAGGCATTCATCAGCATCATGCGGGCATCTTTCTCTCCAATTCCGCGCGCACGCAGGAAAAACAATGCTTCTTCATTAATCTGCCCAACAGTGGCGCCATGACTGCATTTTACATCGTCAGCGTCAATAATCAGCTGAGGTTTGGTTTGCATCCGGGCTTTGTCAGAGAGCAGCACATTGTTGTTTCGCTGAAAAGCATTCGTTTGCTGGGCATCCCGTGCAACATGAATCCGGCCGGCAAAAGCACCGGTTGACTCATCATCCAGAATATTTTTATAAATCTGGTTGCTCAGGCAATTAGGCGATGAATGTTCGATCAGCGTATTGTTATCGACATGCTGTTTCTTGTCGGTAAACGAGATTCCGTTCACATTGGCTTCAGCATGTTCACCATTGAAGGTCACTTTGAGGTTATTTCGGATCAGTCCACCATGCAAACTCACGATGCCGGTTACCAGATTCGAATTGCGTTGTTGCCTGCAAAACGCAGAATTGATGGATGTCGACAGATTATTCAGATTCTGAATGGTATAAACATCAACCAGAGCATCTTCTCCGGCGAAAATTTCGGAAACTGTATTGTACAGAATTGAAGATGCAGAAAGGGTAACATCACACACCACAATTTTAACCTGACTTCCGGCTTCGGCAATAATCAGGTTTCGCTGGGTAGCCATCAGGTTTTCGTCGGAACTGAGCAAATTGATGACCTGAACAGGTTTCTCGATCAGAACACCTTTCGGAACGAACAGGAAAAATCCGTCTTTTGCAAATGCTGTATTCAGAGCCACAAAAGGATCGTTCGACAATCCGGCCTGACGATTCATGTAATTTTCAAGCAATTCCGGACGATCATTGGCAATCTGCTCCAGACCTCCCAAAACCACTCCTTTGGGAAGTTCTGCCCCGGGATTGTTTCCGGAATAAAACCAGCCGTTTACCAGAAATACCAGAGTTGAGTCCAGCTGAGGAATATTCGATTTAAAAACCTCATTCAGGTTAATCAGTCCGGTTTCCCTGACCAACTCATGCCGATAGTTTTTTTCAAAAGCAGGCTTCAGGTTGGTATATTTATAGTCTTCGCTCCTGAAGTCAGGAATTCCGGTTTGTGCAAAACGTTTGATTGAAACCTCGCGCATCCGGTTGAGGATAGGCGATGAACCCTGATTCAGTGTTTCTATGGATTGTTTGAACAGCGAAACCAACTGATCAGCCGGTGTTATTTTTTCAGAAATGATACTCATGGTTTTTATTCGTTCCCGTTTTTAATCCAGTCGTAACCTTTTTCTTCCAGTTCAAGTGCCAATTCCTTGCCTCCTGAAAGTACAATCTTTCCTTTATACAAAACATGCACAAAATCCGGAACGATGTAATCGAGCAGGCGCTGGTAGTGTGTCACAAGGATGGTTGCGTTTTCAGGAGTTTTCAAGGCATTCACACCTTCGGCTACAATCCGGAGCGCATCGATGTCCAGACCGGAATCGGTTTCGTCCAGAATAGCGAGTTTGGGTTCCAGCATAGCCATCTGGAAAATTTCATTCTTCTTTTTTTCTCCGCCCGAAAAACCTTCATTCACCGAACGGTTGGTCAGTTCAGTATCGAGGTGAAGCATTTCTTTCTTGGCACGCAAAAGTTTCAGAAACTCACCGGCTGTCAATGGTGCCAATCCTTTGAATTTACGGTGTTCATTGACTGAAGCTTTCAGAAAATTGACCATCGGTACTCCCGGAATTTCAACCGGATACTGAAAACTCAGGAAAATTCCGCTGCGTGAGCGGACTTCAGGAGAAAGTTCGAGCAAATCCTGTCCAAGAAAAGTGACTTCACCTTCCAGTATTTCGTATTCAGCCTTTCCGGCCAGAATATTGGCCAGTGTACTTTTTCCTGAACCGTTCGGTCCCATGATGGCATGTACTTCGCCTGCCTTCACTTCCAGGTTAATCCCTTTCAGTATTTCTTTGCCTTCAACCGAGGCACGTAAGTTCTTTATTGATAACATTGAAAAAAATTTAGCTCCAGCCCCCTCTAACTCCCCGAAGGGGGAGGACTAGCTGTATTGTAATTAATTAAGTATTCTCTTCTTTCTTCAAAAAGCCTCCCCTCCGGGGAGGTTGGTGGGGCTTTATCCAACGCTGCCTTCCAGACTAATTTGAAGCAATTTCTGCGCTTCAACGGCAAATTCCATCGGAAGTTTATTCAACACTTCGCGGGCGTATCCATTCACAATCATTCCGATGGCATCTTCGGTGGAAATACCGCGCTGATTGCAGTAAAAAATCTGGTCCTCGCCGATTTTAGAAGTCGTGGCTTCGTGCTCGACAATCGACGATTTATTGCCCACTTCGATGTACGGAAAAGTATGTGCACCACAGGTTGAGCCCAACAGCAGCGAGTCGCACTGCGAAAAGTTGCGCGAATTAATTGCCCCAGGCATCACTTTGACCAATCCGCGATACGAATTGTCGCTCTTTCCGGCAGAAATACCTTTGGACACGATCGTGCTTTTGGTGTTTTTGCCAATGTGAATCATCTTGGTTCCGGTATCGGCCTGCTGATGGTGATTGGTCAAAGCCACCGAATTAAATTCGCCGACCGAGTTATCGCCAATCAGCACACAACTTGGATATTTCCAGGTAATTGCCGAACCTGTTTCTACCTGAGTCCAACTGATTTTTGATGACACGCCACGGCAAATTCCGCGCTTGGTTACAAAATTATAAATTCCACCCAATCCGTTTTTATCGCCCGGATACCAATTCTGAACCGTTGAATATTTCACTTCAGCCCGATCCATGGCGATGATTTCGACTACCGCCGCGTGCAACTGATTTTCGTCGCGCTTCGGAGCGGTACAGCCTTCGAGATAACTCACGTAACTGTCGTCTTCGGCAATAATCAATGTGCGTTCGAACTGTCCGGTTCCGGCAGTATTAATCCTGAAATAGGTTGAAAGTTCCATGGGACAGCGAACTCCTTTGGGAATAAAGCAGAACGATCCGTCAGAAAATACGGCGGAATTTAATGCGGCAAAGAAATTGTCAGTCGTCGGAACAGCCATTCCCAGGTATTTTTTAATCAGGTCGGGATGCTCCTGCAAAGCATCGCTGAATGAACAGAAGATAATTCCTTTTTCGGCAAGTACCTTTTTGAATGTTGTCGTTACCGAAACACTGTCCATCACCACATCGACGGCTACTCCGGCCAGATGTTTCTGCTCTTCAATAGGTATTCCAAGTTTCTTAAAAGTTTCAATCAACTCGGGATCAACTTCATCCAGACTTTGATACTTGGGGCTGGTTCGCGGGGCTGCATAATAAATAGTCTCCTGAAAATCGATTGGAGGAATTTTCAAATGCGCCCAATCCGGAGTTTTCATTTTCAGCCATTCGCGGTATGCTTTCAACCTGAATTCAAGCATAAATTCAGGCTCCTTTTTTTTGAACGAAATCAACCGAACGACATCTTCGCTCAGTCCTTTCGGAATTACGTCGG
>CAIPKZ010000250.1 GCA_903865775.1 uncultured Prolixibacteraceae bacterium
CTGGCATTTTTTGCAAAATTGATTATCGGTACAACCTTCCAACTGAACACGGTCTTCAGCAAGCAGATATGCCGAGCCACCGATCATTGCCGACAGAAAAGTAAGTTGTGCCGCTTTTCTGAAAAAATCTCTCCGATTGGTTTTTTTATCCTTCATTTTATCGTTCTTTTCATGTTTGCTCTATTCCCTGTCTGCGGCAGGCAGGCGTCCGAAATATGGCATCAGCCATTTTCAACATTTACTCGCGGACGGTGTGTTCATTCCTCATTATTCCCCGGGGCGTTGCCCCGGGCTACAAATATTTCGCCCTTACAGGGCTATTTATAAAACGAATTCAATGATCTTTCTTATTCTTTTTTCTTTTCAAAAATTCGCACTTGTTGCTTCGTAAAATCAAGTGCAATCACATTGTGTTGCTTGTCAACTGCAATATCGGGAGCCAAGGTGCCACTGAAAGCATCAGGAGGTGCAACAATACCGATAAATTGCCCATGCTGATCGTATATTTTGATTCGAGGCATTCCTTTTTCGCTGGTGATGAATGAATTATCGTCCAGAATAGCGATATGCGCCGGATTGCAGCAACCGCTAAAACCTTCAATTTTAAAACTGGTCACACCCCATGATGTTCGCAGCGAGCCATCCTGATTGTAATTTTCGAAAGTATGCCTTCCGGTATTTGCGGCCCATAAAAAACCTTCATCATCAATTGCCACATCAAAATATGGACTTGGGATCACAAATCCGGGAATACCTTTCTGCTCATTCTTCTCTCCAATTTTCTGAACGATTTGTCCGTTGGTATTGCACTGATAAACAATCCTATTTCCGGCATCGGCAATGTAAACATTCTCTCCGGAGACTGCTATCGAAGTGAATAATGCCCGGTCGCCAAACGAATTCCAGCGCTTTACCAATGTTCCGTTTTGATCAACCATCACCACATAATCGCTCATCCCGATCCAAATCTGGCGGTTTTCATCAATAGCCACACAAGATACGGTATCAATCAGTTGTTTGCTGAAGATTTGTTTCCCTGAATAATCGAATTTCAGCAACTGAGTAGCAGTGGCCACAATGATTGTTGTATCGGATACAGCAATTCCGGCCCAATCGTGAATTTTGACCGGAAAATGGTTCTTTTCGATATACAGTATTTTCGTAGAATCAACTTTCCGGTACTCATCGATATTGTATTCGTAAGGATTCTCGATGTTTTTTCCGGCTTTTTTACCGATAAAATCCTTGCCAATAATGACGACAATGGCAACAGCCAGAACGATCAGCACAATATTTATCAGTTTCCGGTTCATCGCTTATCAATTTACTTTCACACAATACATCTTTTTCGCATCACGCAACATCAAAAGTCCATCGGCCAAAGCCATTGGTCCCCAGGCATCCTCGCCATCGAACAGCTTTTTCTGTGCCATCTGAATGTACTTTTTAGTGTCGGGTTTAATCATCGTCAGCGTTCCATCGTCGCTCAGCACAAATAGCTTATTGTCAGCAATCAGGTATGGACCAAGGCCAAAACGGCCATCTTTTCCAGAAGTCCATATCACTTTCGTTGCATCTGCCGGATCGACACAAATCAACTGATTGCGCAATGGCCCGGCATCTTTGGGCTCAATTCCCAACATCATTCCTTCCCAGATAACCGGAGTCTGCTGTTCGCAGGCCATTCCTTCCTTGGGAAGGTACTGTTTCAATACGTCAACTTTATATTCGCCTCCCGAAGGAGTAACTTTAATCATCATACTTCCGGCGCCATAACCGGCGGTTAAGAACACCTTTCCATCCGGAAAGCAAACCGGAGCAGGAGCCACAACCGCATGATTCCATGCGGTGGACTTCCAAAGAATTTTACCTTCATCGGCACCTTCAGCAGAAACAGCCAAAACAGCTCCAACGGCACTGTATACATACATTTTCTTACCATTGAATGTCCACGGCATAATGGATGAATGAGACATTTTAATTCCGCCCGGATTAGGCGTTTCCCATAGCACTTTGCCGGTTTCCATATCAACCGCAATCATTACTGAAGTTCCGCCCGGAGCCAGAATCGCTTTATTTCCATCAATCATCGGGCACTGGCCAGTGAACCACAAAGGCACTTCGGTCTGGTAGTGCTGAACCATATCGAGACCCCAAACCAAATCACCGGTTTCGCGCTTTACACACATTACATGGCAACGTGGGCCAATGGTAAGAATGTATTCCGGAGTAATGGCCGGAACGGTGCGCGACATTCCATGATTTCGTTTGACGCTCAATTTATAAGAACGTCTCCAAAGCTCTTTGCCATCTTCAAGTGAAAAACACCGCAGCGCATCTTCGCGTTTAACCTCATCGTAATCCATCACATAAACTTTTCCTTCATAAATAGCTGGTCCGGCATGGCCTTCACCCAGTTCTACCGACCATTTGATTTCAGGATCGTTACCTGCCCAACTGTTTTTTAAGGGGACAGAATTTTTCACAATATTGTCGTAATCGGCGCCACGGAAACGTGTCCATGTTCCTTTTAAACTGGAAGTTGCAGTTCCGAACGATTCAAATTTTTCACCAATATTGACCACCTGAACAGAGGCTGAATCAGCGCCCCCGCGATTATCAGCACCGGGAACACTTTCAGCAAACTGACTGGTGGGATCTTTTACGAGCCACCAGAAAAAGAGGATCAGCAAAACTGCCCCGACGCCCCACAGGATATATTTGATATTCTTCTCCAAACTGAATTTTATGCTTTAATGTTATACACAAACAAAACATCGCCATGGCGCAAATACAATTTACCGTTTGCAATAAACGGATGCGACCAGAATGGACCTGCTCCACCTTGCAATTTGAATGAACTGATCACTTCGAAATTCCCGGAACCTGGTTTGACCAAAGCAACTGTCCCGTTTTTTTCTTCCAGAATATAAAAGAGCCCGTCGGCATAAACCAGAGCGCCTTTAGTCAACCAGTTGGTTTCGTATTTTACTTCACCTGAATTCCAGTCCATGCAAACCCACTTGCCTTTGCTGTTGCTTTGCCAGTTTGAACCGTAGATGTTGCCATCCAATTCAATCAAACCGTGGTGATGGTTATCCAAAGTCATGTTGCTCCATTTTTCGGTGGCCGATTTTCCGTCTTCGCTCATGGTTATCATCACATTTCGGTAATCGTAACCCATCGAAAGAAAAATATCCAGTCCTTTGTATGTTGGCGTATTAGCCCAGATCAAACCCGGCTGATCCCATTTGGCACCATCCCAGTATTTGAAAGTCCAGACCACTTTTCCGGATGCCGGTTCGAGGGCAATCAGATTTGTTCCGGTGGCAGCCAAAATATACCTGAATTGTTTGTATTCATAAATAATTGGAGAAATATAGCAACGCGGTCCACCAACACTTTCGCTTTGCCAGATCAATTTCCCGGTCATTTTATCGAAGGCGACGACCGAAGTTTTAGCTCCACCCGGACTGCAAATCACTTTATCATCAACAATCAGTGGGGATTCAGAAACACCCCAAATATGCCATTCGGCCTCAAAATCCTTATCAACATTCACTTTCCAGCGAATGGCTCCATCCGAAACATCCAGACAAACCAGTTCGCCTGTTCCGCTGATGATGTAAATACGGTCATCTTCAATGGTTGGTGTGCTTCGGGTATCGGGAAACGATTTCGTCCACGACCGGCCATAAGCTACTTTCCATATGATTTGGCCTTCAGGAGTGATGCACGAAAGGTAATCGAGCGTATCAATCATTCCGGTTGCAAAAATGAATTTATCTGTAGCAACAACTGAAGAGTATCCTTTGCCTATTCCTTCAACTTTCAATAGTAATTCAGGACCGGCATTCGGCCATTTCTGCATCAATCCGGTATCCGTAAATTTACCATCGCGATTTGATCCGCGCCATTGAACCGGTTGTGCTACAGTAATTAAGATGAGCAAGAGAAAAGCAATCGATAGATTTATCTGTTTCATATTTTTAGTTGGTTATTTATTAAAATCCTTCAGGTATTATATTCTGAAAGCTCTTTAATTTTGTTATTGAATATCTAATTTCTTTAACAGGTTTTCAGTTGTAATTACAGTGGCAAATTCTTCATTTAAGCTAGCCAAAGCCGTTTCATGAATAATTTCAGCTGAAAACAGTTGTCCTTTTGTACCTTTCTTGCAAAAAGTAGCGGTTGCATCTTCAACCAGAAAAGTATCAAATCCAAAATTTCCGGCCATTCTCGTGGTGGTCGAAACACATTGATCGGTGGTTAAACCGGCAATTACCAGTTTCGAGATATTTCTGAATTCAAGTTGCTCTTTCAAATCAGTTCCGATAAAGGCACTGTTTACATTTTTTCGGATGATAACTTCCCCATCAATTGGTGCCACAACGTCCTGAAATTCATTGCCCGGCTGACCTTCGGCAAGTCTCGAATTCGGATTATTCGAGCAATGTTTTGCATGAAATACAGGCCATCCCTTTTTCCGCCAAAATGCCAGCAATTTGCCGGCATTCAGTTCAGCTTCAGGATTATTCCGCTCACCACCCCAATAATTTATGTCATCGAAACCCTTTTGGATATCAATGAGAATCAGTGCAGGATCATCATTTACAGAAAATGTCATATTTTTTTATTCAGAAATTTTGTAGGCAATTAACACATTTCCATGACGCACATACAACACACCTTTGTCGATTACCGGATGTGCCCAGTGCTGTTCGGAACCCAATGTTACTTTAGTTTTACTGATTACTTTAAATGCAGAAGGATTAGCATCGGCCATAAATAACTCTCCTTTTTCGGAATAGCCAATCAGTGTTTTATTTGCAGCAATGGTAACTCCTTTACCAACCTCGGTTGAAGAATATTTTTGTTCGCCGGTTTTCCAGTCAATGCACTGCCAACTGCGACCATTATCACCTGAACCATACATAAAACCATCAATCAGAACGGCCCCACCCATGCGGCTGTCGAAACTTTTAATGTCCCATTCTTTGGTTACAGAACTTCCGTCAGCACTCAGCTTAAGTTTTTCACCACCCTGTCCATATCCACTGAAAACAAACAAACCGCCATCAGAATAAATTGGGGTATTGGGGTGAACGGCCCATTGATTTGGATGTTCAAAATTCCAAAGCTGTTTACCAGTGGTAGCGTCAATTCCCAAAACATGGCTGGCAGTATGTGTAACCAATAGCTGACGTGCAGGCAATTTTACAAGTAATGGTGTGCAATAGGCTGACAATTCGCCCAATCCAGGACAACTCCAGATTGTTTCTCCAGTCATGCGATTTAATGCCATTACGTTGTTGGTTTTTCCGCCCGGTGTACAATATAGCTTTTCACCATCAATTATTATCGATTCTGTATATCCCCATGTAATATTTGTTCCATCAAATTGAGTGGTGTATTCTTTTACCCAAACGGTTTTTCCTGTTTTAAGATCAAGGCAAGTTAATTTTCCGTGGCCGGTGAGTAAATAAGCCAAATCGCCAACTATTGTTGGAGTTGAGCGGACTCCGGGGTAACTGGCATCGAACTCTTTTCCGTATTTAAATTGCTGAAGTTCTTTCCCATTCTGATCCAAAACAAACAACACCGCTTGTCCATCGACCAATCCGTTGATGTATATTTTGTTGTTGGCAAAAGCAGGCGAAGAAAAACCTTGTCCTAAACCATCATGCGACCACAAGATTTTTGGTCCATCAGAAGGCCATGCAGCTAACAATTTGTCGACAGGATAAACGCCTGATGAATTTACACCACGCCATTTAGTTGATTCCTGTGCATTTGAAGCCTGAAAAAAGGCAACGGAAAGAAATATAAGTACAAAAATAGTCTTCATTGGTTATTGGTTAAATTGTTTTTTGTAAAAGTATCAAGCTTCAATCAGTATTCCAATACGATATGGAATTTAATCGCTTTCTAAATAATAAGATTCATTAACAATTTAATCCGGACAAGAATAAATTCATCCCACTACTGATCAGCATCTTACAGAAAAATGGGTATTCCATGATGATCATCATGGAATACCCATTTCTTTAATATAAATTCAGAAGGTTACGGGGTTACAAGAAGAAACGCTATTTTATAGCATATAAAAACCAAAATAAATTTTATTTTAAAAGTCGTCTGAAAGAAGATCGTTGGAAGTAAAACACGAGATGCCGAAGAATTACTTTTTAATTTTTTGTTACAATGAAGCAGACTGAATATATTGCAAATCTTTGACAAACAACACGATAAACGATTCGTAAATTTTAAGATTTTCGATCATCCTTTGCTGGTATTTCATAATAAAAATCCGGAGATCTTCTTCAGAATAAATACCCAGTAATTCATCCAGAAACTCCCAACGTTTATTTTCAAACCAATATTCATCACGAAGTGATCTGCGGTCGCCATATTTCTCAAAGTAATAGAAATATAATTTTTTTGAGCCCTTTACCGACTGATTGACTTTCAATCTGCCCATTGCTTCTGAATATCCGCGCAAAATATGCCAGTAACGGCTCAGGTTGTCAGAAAATTCAATCAGGTATTTAAAATCAGTAAGCGTTTTGTAAAACAGGTCGAAATTGCCAACCAATAAATAAGATTCAAGAATTTCAAGCTTAATCGGACTTGAGTTAATAACATCGGTGAAAAATTCATCCGAGCGCATAGATGCCATACTCGGATCGTTTTCAACTTGAAATGATGTTTCGAAAAATTCTTTAAATGACTGGGCTGTATTCATCCTTTTTTAAAATCCTTTTTATTTATGAATCAAAGGAAATAAAATTTCAATTCATTCATCAGACCAGTTTCTAAACCATACGAATGAACTATCATTCCCTGATTCTGGATGAGCGAATGGCTTTTCCGTAAATTAATTTCAGGCTGAATTCAGGTTTTTGAGTTTTCCTTTTTCCAGATTTATCTGGGTTCGAACATCATTAAATCATCGAGGATTTGTGCAATTTTGATGTAGGGGTATTTATGCACCAGGAAAGAATGGTTTGAATTCTGATCCGGATTCCATCCATTTGATCCATCCGGAAAACAAGTAAATGTTCCACCACCGATTAGGTAGAAATAATCTTCCGGATTCCGAACGGCACACAAAACAGCGGTATGATCCCACGAATTTCGGTTTTCAGATTGCCTTTTTTCGTAATTCGACAAGCAATATTTGTAGGCCCAGTGAACCGGGCTGTCCTTACTTCCAAAGGTCGCCACCTGATGTCCGGTCATGATTTTAACTCCGATCTCAAACCCGCTAAACAGGATCGGAGTTGGCCAGTTTTTTATCACATCGACCGAAGCAGAAGCATGCTGGTTGATATTGAACTCATTTCCTTCCGGAAATCCACCGGCCATTGCCACCCATTTTTTTACTTTCATGGCAACCAACTCCTTTCCTGTGAGCGGACTGTACCGGTCGGGTTGTGATTGAAGCAGTGCAGATAAATTGGAAAGAAATCCAACAGTAACAATAACCACACTCTGATCTTTTTGACTTGCCAGAACTTTCCGGTAAACTTCTGTTGCTGAAGGATAATCCTTGTTGGTTTTCAATTTTGGTAAATATTTTACCACCAGGGAATCGTTCCAGTGATTCGGACATGAAAAATCAGGTGCATCTGAACCCGGAACACCAATTGGAATTTCAGGATGACCAAAATAGCGATTAAAAACCTCCAAGGTTGGAGCAATAAAAGGATATCCATCGCTTGCCAAAGTAGCCAAAATCTGGCATTCGCCTTTAGCAACCAGCGCATGCAAAATGGTGATGGCACCAACATCGTCAAAATCAGGCCCCATGTCAGTATCGAAAATGATTTTAACTGGTTCTGAAGATTTTTGACCAAAACTTTGTTGCTGAAATCCGCAGAACAAAATGAAAGTAAATATCAGAAAAATCAGATGTTTCATGGTTTGATGGCTATGTCATTAATAGTCATTAAATTGTCATTGATAGTCACTGGGCGATCATAAGTAATCAATCTTATTTACCAAATGACCGGAATGACAATCAAATGATGCGAAGCAAACATCAATGAATGACGTTAATTACTGAAACGAAAACTTAAGGTTATCACTGATTTTATCGGCTGATTTAAATACCAGTATTTCATTGACATAAACATTGGCAGCCAATGATTCAGGGCGCTTTTCACCTTTGACCACCACCCTGATCGTATGTTTTCCTTCGGGCAGATTGGTAATGTGGAACAAATCCATATTTTCGTGTTGCTGATTGGCAAAATTAAAATAACAGTCAATGGTCCGTTTAAACACGTCATCCACAAAAACATCCGCTTTTCCGCCATCTTTAAACCAGTTCCCAACCAATGAAACTCCCGTTCCATCAAACTCAAAACTTAGTTCATCGTTTGCATTTGCGCTGTAAACTGCCTGTGAAGTTAATTCAACTTTTGTTGGATCCTTTGGTTTGGAACTATTCGCCCAGCTTCCCTTTTTCGTAACACTTGGGTCTGAAACATTAATTTTCCGGTCAAAAACAAGCTTTGGGAACGAGACTTCCAACGCGAATGCCTGTGGTGCCTGAACTTTAATCTTCAGTTCCGTCGCATTAGCTTCTCCGCCATTCTCAATTGCCAGTTTTTGAGCATAGACAATGGTTTTATCTACGGCACTATTGAAAGAATAGGTGGTGTTACTAAATAACGAATCACCCATAGCAATAACTGCCTGTTGATATTCAGCAGGCAATCCGTTCAAACCTTTGATGACACCCAAAACAGCCATGGCATTCGATGGATTGCAGTCTGAATCCTGACCGCAACGTGTAGAAACTTCCATAGTTTTTAGTGGATCGCCATCGCCATAAAGCAAACCCATTACAATATATGCACCATTCAATTTAGCATCAATATTAAATGTAGAACCTGCTCCACAAATCTGAACTTTTCCCCACTTAGCTTCCAGTTCGGCCCAGGCAGCACGCCAGTCTGTCGGATTATGCTGATGAAGCAAAACCACATCTTTTACAATTTTGGAATAGTCACTTTCTGCCGGAATGGTAAGCAATGCTTTATCAATGATCTTGCTGATGTCGTTTTCAAAATAGGCTTCTGAATACAGAGCGGCAACGAACACTCCACCATAAACACCGTCACCATAATTCATGATATGACCAATTTTATCAGCTATTTTGTTGGCTGTTTGCGGCATCCCTGGACACATAAAACCAATGTAATCGGCTTCAATCTGAAAATCAATATCATCAGCATGAATATTATAATCCGGATGTCCGGATTGCGGAGGGAAAATACTGTCATAGAAGTTTTTTCGGGCCTGAACATTGGCATGCCACAACTGGAAACCTGCTTTGGCAAATATTTCCTGAAATTTCTTTGCCGGAGCATCGATACCATATTTATCCATAGCCATTAAAAAGGACAATTGGACATAAATGTCATCCTGCCAGATCGAACCTTTTACATCGGCTGGTTTCCATTTAATTGAATCTTCATAGGTTTTCCCCTGAGCTCTGAATTCAGTAGGAGCACCATAGGTAACACCGATCATTTTCCCGGCCCATCCTCCGGCAATTTTATCTTTCAGGATTTCATTGGAGATTGTCCGCGTTTCAACAGTTTGTTTGGTAGAACACGAAAACAGCAAGAATAACACAGGTAAAATCAGGGCAAATAAGTACTTTTTCATGGTTTAGGTATCTTAACGATTTATAAATGACAAGGAATCTTTGCCTTTTTGTACTTAAAAATATCGGGATACTTTCGATTTGTAGTTCCGATATTCCTGACCAAATTCACTTTCCAGATATTTTTCTTCACCCAAAATAATGAAATGATGAACGATCATTCCGTAGAGCATGACGATCAGCAAAAAGATGCTGGGAAGATAAAGAAAAGTAGCCGTATTCAAAAATATAAAACTGGCATACATCGGATTCCGACTGATACGATATATTCCGCTGGTTCTTAATTCATGATTGCCGGTTGGAAGACCTATATGCGTTACAATTCCCATTGAAAGGTAGGCCGGAACCAGAATCAGGTTGGCCGGAATCAGGAGAATTGCGGCCAGGAGTTTTTGAACTTCAGGAGTTTGGTCCTGAATAAGAAATGGCACATGATTCCGGAGTTCAGGAAATAAAGCAGTCATTGCGAAAAGTGCCCAAACGATAAAAAGAAAAAACTTACCAGTATAAAAAAATACCGGATAAATAGTTGGTTTACCCATGGCATGTTTGCCGTTCCGGGCCAGAAATGCTCCCAAAACAAGGGTTGCCAGAATAGGCAAACCGATTAAAAAAGCCAGGCAATAATCAATCCAGTTCATTATACCGCTCCTTTGTATTGATATCCAAGATCAGTCACAATCTGCTCAATTTCAGAATAATCTATTTTTGAGCCTCTGATTTTTACCTGAGAAGTATTCTTATCGGCAACAACTTCGTCAATACCTTCCAGTTTCGAAAGGTTGCGGTTGATGCTGGCTTCGCAATGCGAGCAAGTCATTCCTTCTACCTTGATTGTTTGAAATTTCTCCTGTGTCATTTTTCTGTTTTTTTGAAATCGTTCAATAAAATATCCTGAAATAATTGAGCTTATTAAGATTACAGATGAAGTTATACCAACCCATCCCGGCAACATTTCATGAGCCATCCCATCTCCGTGATTATGGGTCATTTTGCTCAGTATGAAATCAGCCGGTATCAACCAGTTGGTCAATAATCCGAAGAAAACCGCACCGCCAATAATCGAACCCAGGTAAATAAAAAGCGATTTCTTTCCCATTGTTTTTCCAATCACGGTAATGGTGGCCACATTAGTAGCCGGACCTGCCATCATAAAAACAAGGGCAGCGCCGGGCGAAACACCTTTCATCAGGAGAACGGCTGCAATGGGTATGGAACCGGTAGCACAAATATAAAGCGGAACCGAAGCGGCCAAAACAACCAGTATTTCGATAAAACCGTATCCTTTAAACATGGTGAAAAATCCATCGGGCAACAAAACCGAAATCAAGGTTGCAGCAAGGAATCCAAGTAAAAGCCATTTGGCGATATCCTGAAGTAACTCAACGAAAGCGTAATTAGCTGCGCGGATCAAGGAATGTATTTCTTTTTTGGGAGGAGTACTGCACTCACATTCATCATTATTACATGCAGCATCAGGTTTTTTGACATCCAGCCGTATGCCGGCAAACATCGGATTAATAACTGGTTCCGGTTTTGGCTTTTCTTTCATTAGCCAATTGGTTAAAACACCGCCTAAAATTCCGGTACTAAAAGCAACGAGAGGTCGGATAATGGCAAATGGCCAGCCCAACATGGCATAGGTTGCAAAAATGGAATCGACTCCGGTTTGCGGAGTTGAAATCAGGAATGAATTGACTGCCCCTTTTGAAGCACCATTCTTATAAAAAGAAATGCCTGTTGGAATCACCCCACAGGAGCACAACGGCAATGGCACACCCAGAACAGACGCATTAACTGCCGATTTGAAATTTGGCTTTCCTAAGTATTTATCGATGTGTTTCTGAGGAAAATAGACTTTAAGTAAACCGGCAAAAACTAATCCGAAGAGCAGCCAGGGTGCCATTTCGTTAAACATGGTCACCAATTCGAGAATGTATTTTTGCGCAAACTCCATAAGTTATTCCTCCCTGTAAATTCAAGCTGACGTAGCTTCTTATTGACTGTAAAAGTAGCATAAATTAAAATATACAGGAATATGTATATCTTATTTTCAGGTTTCACCAGTCCAGAATTGAGAACAAAAAGTTGCTGTTTTGAACCATCATACGACATTCAATAAAATATTTAAACAAAACGAGGTCGCCTTTGCGGACGACCTCGTTTATATATCAAAAGAATTTACTATCCCTTAATCGCAGCTTCGCATGCAGTTTTTAATTGTTTGGCGGTAGCATTATTGGCATCGTATCCTAAGGCCTTTTCAACCAATGGCAAAGCTTTCCTGAACGCTTCCACAGCTTGTTTTTCGGCGACTTTTTGTTCTTCACCTGTTTTCAATTTACCGGCAGTAATCTGTTCGTTAACTTTGGTCATTATTTCACTTCCTTTTGAATAGAAAACAGTAGCTTCTTTCACATAATAAGAAGCCAGTTTACCTTTCACCTTCACATCTTCAGGCGAAATAGTCAAAGCTGTCTGAAGGGTTTTCAGGCTTTCCGCATCATTCTTTGTCAGCCTGTAAGCATCAGCTTTATAAAGTAAAGAATTCACCTTCTTGTAATTCATCAGAATAGCCTGATCAAAATATTTCAAGGCTTTTTCGTAGTTTTTCGCACTGATTGCACAAATTCCCATATTGTAAATCATGGACGTGTCAGCAACAGGTTTGTCACCCCATTTTACCAATGCTTGCTCATAAAGATCAAGAGCTTTTGGGTAATCTTTGATCTTGATGGCTGCATTTCCTTCGTTTTTCAAATCAGCGAAGGTTTTCTCAACCACCTGAGCATTCACAGCCAAAACACTCATACACATAATAAATACATAAAATAATCGCTTCATATTCATTTTTTTAAAGGTTTTAAAATTTTGATTTTCACTTTCAACTTCTATAAATCGAAGCCAAAAATAGTAATTAACTTCAAAAATCCTAATCGCATCAATTAAGATTAAAAAAAATTAACAATTTAAGGATTAAACATATCCGGTGTAAAATAGCCCAGAATACTTTTAGCCATGGCCAATCCGGATTCAGCTTCCTGGTTCTCCGGATCAATTTCAAGCACTGAAGAATAGTCATTCATGGCATCTCCCCATTTTTGCATTTTATAGTAAATGCGGCCACGAAGCAGGAGTGAACGAAAATCAGAAGCATCTTCCGAAATCAATACATCCAGCATTTCCAGCGCTTTACTCAGCTCATTTTGTTCAAACAGTTGTTTTGCTTCAGTAATATGCATTTTTTCTTTTCAAGTTTTCATTTCGTTGAGACAATTAGCTAAAAGTTAATTTCGTGGAGATTGTAATACAAGTAGGAAGCAAGGTTCTTTATTGGGTTGTAAAACCTTCATTACGGGATATTTCTGCCAGTAATTTGTCAGAGGTTAAAAACAATTCAATCTGTGATTTCACTTTTAATGCTGAAGATAGTTGGATGGAATCTAAGGTCCGAAGTCCTTTCTTCCAATATGCACCAATCAATGCAAGAGCTTGCTGACGCAGCAATTGCCCTTCGGGAACAAAACTAAATTTAGCAGAATCTCTTTCAAACCTCTCTAATAATTGCCTGGCAGAATTTTCATCAATTTCATTCTTCCGACGTTTTTTCCAAACGACCGAGCTAAATTCCACTTTTGTAATCTCTGCTAAATAAATTGCTTCTATTCCTGGTTCTTTGAACAGGTTCACTAATTCATCAGTACCATCCTCCAAGTGATAAAGCTTGAATAACGATGAAGTATCAAAAAATACGTTCATATTGCTTGTCGTCTTTCTTCAACTACTTCATCGGAAAATGAGCCTTTAACATCTTTCAATTGTTCCTGGCTCTCGAGAAAAGAAAAATCTGAAAGTACCAAAGGAGTTTTCACTTCTTCCTCAAAAGTGACTGTAACTTTTACCGGTTTTTTGGTTTTAATTGGCCTTTCTAATTTTAATTGTCCATTAAAATATGTTCCCAATATAGTGGTCATATACTTACTTTTTTTACAAAGATACATTTTTTAATTCGGATAAATGCGCTGGTTTACAACGGCTTTTAACTAACAACTATCCAGGTGTATCAATATTCCGTAATGCACTGACATTCTTTTTCCTGATTTCTTTTGTCCTTTTTCCTTAGCTTATTCCTGAAATTAATCTGCTCTCGAGACCGAAACAACCCCATTGATTCCTTTCAGCTTATTCATCAAAAAGTCCAGATGTTCGAGTCCGTTCACAAAAACGCGCAAAGTTCCGTCGAACGCACCGTTGTTTGAGTCGATATTTATGGATCGCATCTGAACGCCGATATCTTTCGAAATGACGTGTGAAATCTGGCCCACGATATTGATCTCATCGGTACCTGATATCCGGACGATCGCCTGAAATGAAGTTTTCTTTTTGGTATCCTGCCATCTGGCTTTGATGAACCGGTAAGGATACCGCTCGATCATTTGCGGTGCATTCGGACAGTTTGCCCTGTGAATTTTTATCCCTTCGCTAATGGTTACAAATCCAAAGATATCGTCACCAAAAATTGGGTTACAGCACGGTGCCAGTTTGTAGATTACATTTTTAAGGTTGTTATCGATAACCAGGTAATCGTCGCCGGGCGAAAAATCGAGCTCCTGAACTTTGTCTTTCGGTAATACTTCAGCAACCATTTGTTTGGCTGAAACCTCTTTTTTCTCAACCAGTATCTCTTTAATATCAAGCGGATCTATCTTTCCGATCGATACATTATAGTACAAATCCTGAGCAAGTTTCAGTTTAAAATGCTTCAGTATTTTTCGGATACTTTCGTCGTTATACTCAATTTTCCAGTTCTTGACCTTCCGAAGCAGAATTTCCTTTCCATTCTCAGCTTCCCGTTTAACTTCTTCGTTCAGGCTGGCCTTGATCCGGTTTTTAGCTTTTGAAGTAACCACAAAATCGAGCCAATCCAGTTTTGGCCGCTGATGATTGGCCGTATCAACCGAAATCTGATCGCCATTCTGAAGTTTATGCCTCAAAGTCACATTCCGGCCATTTACTTTTCCTCCGACACAGCGGTCGCCGACACCTGAATGAACATCATAAGCAAAATCGAGCAAGGTTGCACCGGCAACTAATTTTCGCAAATCGCCCTTTGGTGTAAAAACAAAGATTTCATCGGCATAAACATTCATTTTGAAATCGTCGATAAAATCAACCATATTCAGCTCCGGATTCTCCAGAATTTCGCGCACATTGGCCAGCCATTTTTCCATATCTGATGAGCCCGAACCACCTTTGTATTTCCAGTGGGCAGCCAATCCTTTTTCGGCAATTTCGTCCATCCTTCTGGTTCGGATCTGAACTTCAACCCATTTCTCATGAGGCCCCAAAACTGTTGCATGTAGTGATTCATAACCGTTTGACTTGGGAATAGTTATCCAGTCGCGCATGCGTTTCGGATTCGACTGATATTCTTCGGTCACAATGGAATAGACCTGCCAGCAATCAGATTTCTCGCTGGCAAGTTCTGAATTTAAGATGACGCGAATGGCGAACAAATCCATGACTTCATCAAATTCAACTTTCTGGGTTTGCATTTTACGCCAGATGGAATTGATCGACTTGGTGCGCGCTTTCATGTCGAATGAAAATCCGCGTGCAGTAAGCTTTTCTTCGATAGGCTTTACAAATTCAGCCACGAAACTGGCGCGCTCCCGATCGGTTTCTTTCAGCCGGATGGCAACTGCGTTGTAAGGCTCCGGGTTTTGGTATTTCAGGCACAAATCGAGTAACTCCGAATTGATATAATACAGTCCCAATCGATGAGCAAGCGGTGCATAAAGGAAAGATGTTTCGACTGAAATTTTTATGCGAACAGCTTCTGATTGTGCCTCGAGATGCCGCATAACCTGCATGCGGTCGGCAATTTTCAACAGGATGACACGTACATCGCCAGCCATTGCCAGCATCAGTTTGCGATAGTTCTCCGAATGAAGTTCAACCGTATCGGTACCCATCGTATTAATTTTAGCCATTCCTTCCAGAATCGAAGCAACTGCTTTTCCAAATCGGTTTTCAAGAACTTTGGAAGCTGAATCCTGATAAAATACATTGTGCAACAACGCCGCAATAACAGTTTCGGCTCCCAATCCAATTTCCTGAACCACTATTTGAGCAACCTCAATCGAATGAGCCACGATACTTTCTCCTGATTCCCAGCAAGTATCCCCAAACATTTCGCAAACCAGGGAATAAGCATCCGCAATTTTGGGATGATCTTTTTCAGGAATGCTGCTCTTGCATAGCTCATAAAAACCTGAAAATGCTTTTTCAATTTCTGTATTCATGATTGCCATTTAATTGATCTGTTTCATTTGTTTTGTGACACCTGTAAATGCTTACCTGCCATGCTGAACTTGTTTTAGCATCCCTTCCATAAAACTCTGAAACAAGTTCAGGGTGACTTGCCTATGAATAGTTGACGTTGACATGATAATATTAATTCAATGTAATAACAAAAAAGGCCACCTAACGGCAGCCTTTTCAC
>CAIPKZ010000251.1 GCA_903865775.1 uncultured Prolixibacteraceae bacterium
TCGATGTTATCACAGCCAGTTCGGGTTTGAGTTGCAGGAATGAATGGTCGAATTCGTCGGCTTCAGCAACAATCCATTCACTGCCGGTGTTATCAAGCAAAAGATTGGTTTGGTAATTCTTTGAAATTCCTCCCAGAAAGGCAGCGCAGCCAATCTCAGAAGTTTTCAAAATGTGCGCAGTCATGGTCGATACCGAAGTTTTCCCATGAGTTCCGGCAACTGCGATGGTGCGTTTGCTGTTGCAAATAATTCCAAGTACTTCAGCCCGTTTGTGAATATTGAATCCGCGGTCAATCAAGGCGTTTAATTCCTGATGAGTTGCCGGAACAGCCGGAGTGTAAACAATCAGCGAATTGGATATATACATCTTTGCCGGCAAAAGGTATGGATCGTCGGTATAATGTATGGCGATGCCTTCATTTTCAAGTTGTAAGGTTAATGGGGTGGGAGTGCGGTCGTAACCTGAAACAGCAATTCCGTGGCTCGCAAAATAACGTGCCAGGGCGCTCATCCCGATTCCTCCGATTCCCAGGAAATACACTTGTTTGATGTCGGTAAATTTCAGCATTCGTTTATAAATTATTGATTCACTAATTTCCCTGTTTATTCATTATCAATTATGTTTTTCAACTTCTCAGCTAAGATTTTCTGGTCGGGCAAATAGAGTTGATATTTAGAAACAAAAATCTTGTTTGAAATTCCACCAGTTGCATATTCCACCAGAAATTCGTGTTTGTCAGCCGCAATAATAATTCCAACTGGCTCATTATCGCCTTCGGTATTTTCTTCTTCTTTAAAGTAGTTCAAATAAAGGTTCATCTGTCCGATATCCTGATGTTTTACCTTTCTTGTTTTTAAGTCAACAAGTACAAAACACTTTAATATTCTGTGGTAGAAAACCAAATCAATGAAATAATGCTCGTTATCGAGGGTGATTTTAAATTGCCGGGCTACAAATGAAAAGCCTTTACCGAGTTCGAGTAATAATTTTTGAAGATTGTCAACCAGTTTCTTTTCCAGTCCGCGCTCTTTGACAATGCTGTCTTTTGGTAATTCAAGGAACTCAAAAATGTAAGGGTCTTTTATAGCATCTTTTGCAGAAGCAAGTTCCTGTCCCTTTTCTGCTAACGCCAAAACCCCTTTTTTGTCTTTACTCAAGGCCAATCTTTGGAAAAGTGATGTTCCAATTTGGCGTTTCATTTCCCTGAAGCTCCAATTCTCTGTTACAGTTTGCTTCTCGTAGAAACTTCTTGCTAAATCATCAGAAACTGTCAGTAATTCAGCGTAATGACTCCAACTCAATTTTCCAGACACTGTCTGGAATTTTGGGTATTTAATGTAAAACTGACGACACATGTAAATATTACTTCTGCTAAAACCTTTACCGTACTTTGTTTTCAAATCTTTCGCAAGACTTGCCAACAAAGAACTTCCATAATCAGCTTTTTCTTTTCCTTCCTGCTCAAACACTACAATATGCCTGCCTATCTCCCAGTTTGCTTTAACTAATTCAGTATTGATAGCTTGAATAGCATTTTCCCTTGCCCGCTTCAACGTTGAGCCAATGCTATCAACAAGTATAATATATTTCTGAACTGTGCTATTCATTTTATCAACTTCAACATTGTTGTCATTCGTCATTCAATCCTATAGATTCTTATAATTCCTTAACTCGCAAAATGTCGTGCCAGGGCGCTCATCCCGATTCCTCCGATTCCCAGGAAATACACTTGTTTGATGTCGGTATATTTCAGCATTCGATTATTTTAGTTTTTGCAATCTCATTTTTTTAAGCGATTCCAATTCCGTCCGAAAGAAGACCAACGCCTTGTTCTGCCTTTTTCCGCGGACGGGTTTTTTCTTAATTCATACCTACACAGGGCAACGCCCTGTGTAGGTATATGTCGCCCTTTCAGAGCTGGAAACAACCTTAACCCAATGCCACACTTTCCCCCTTCGGGGGAACGGGTAGGGGGCTGTCTTTCCTTTTTACCACCTCCAAAATCACCTCCACAATATCTTTTGCCGCGTTGGGCCGTCCCAGTTTTTTTATATTTTCCGTGAGGCTTTTCAAGTGCGGTTTATCGCCGAGCAATTTAAAGGTCTCTTTCAACAAACTCGCCTTCGAATCAACATCTTTTATCAACAAAGCAGCCTGATTATCAACCAGCGACTGCGCATTTTTTGTCTGGTGATCTTCGGCCACGTTGGGCGATGGAACCAGAATTGATGGTTTCCCCAGTAAGCAAAGTTCCGAGATAGTTCCTGCTCCGGCTCTCGAGATAACCACATCAGCAACCGAATAAGCCAGATCCATTCGTGATACAAACTCCATGGGCAGCAGGTTCTCCGGACATTTTGAACCTAATCGCTGAAGCATTTCCTGGTAATAATAACTACCTGTTTGCCAGATAATCTGGACATCCGTTTCACGTATCAGCTCCAGATTGTCCATCACACTTTCGTTTAAAGTGCGTGCTCCAAGGCTTCCGCCAACAATTAGAATAACCTGTTTCGTTGAATTCAGCTTGAAATACTCCAGTGCTTCTTCCTTATTTACAATCGTTTCAATCAGGTTTCTGCGAACAGGATTGCCTGTTAATACAATCTTTTCAGCCGGGAAATAGCGTTGCATGTTGGGATAGGCCACACATATCTTATTCACTTTGGCCGAAAGGATTTTGTTGGTCACCCCGGCATACGAATTTTGTTCCTGAAGTACTGCCGGAACACCTTTCCGGACAGCTGCTTTCAATACCGGGCCACTGGCAAATCCTCCCACGCCAATCGCCACATCAGGTTTGAAATCTGAAATTACTTTGCTTGCGAGGTACATACTTTGAATCAATTTCAGGAAAAAAGTTATCATTTTAAAGGAAGGCTTCCGCGGAAATCCCATCACCGGTAA
>CAIPKZ010000252.1 GCA_903865775.1 uncultured Prolixibacteraceae bacterium
TAATCTTCTTGACAACGGTTGTTTTACCTGAACCGGTTCCACCGGCGATACCAATTACCAACATAGAATTGTTTTGTTCAAAGATAGTGAAGTGTCTGGCTAATAAGCAAGCAATATTACACGTTGTGGAACAGCGGTTATAAAATGTTAACTTTGCAATTGAAAATATTAAACAAATCGTTATGATTAACCATGTTGTATTGTTCAAATTAAAAAAATACGACTCTGAAAGCCAGAAACAGAATGTTATTGGTTCGATTGAAGACGCACTGCTTGGGCTTAAGGACATAATTACTGAAGTGAAATACATTGAAGTTGGAGTGAATTATGAATTGGCTACAAAATCATACGATATATGCCTGATATCGCATTTCGAAAATCTGGAACATCTTGATTCTTATCGCATTCATCCGGAACACTTAAAAGTGGTTGAACTTATTGGACAACATGCTGTTGAACGTGCTGTAGTTGATTTCGAATTTTAATTCGATTCAATCGCATGAAATATGATTTTCTAAACTTAATTATTCCTTAACGCATGGAAGGATTATATCCTCTGAAGTTTACCCCCATTTACATGGATAAAATTTGGGGCGGAAACAAGATTAAAACACTCTTGAACAAAGATTTTGGAAACCTGCCTAATTGTGGCGAGAGCTGGGAGATTTCAGCTTGCGAGGGCCACATTTCGGTTGTTTCGAATGGCGATTTGGCCGGAAATAGTTTGGAAGAACTCATCGAAGTTTATATGGGCGATTTGGTGGGCGATCAGGTGTTCGAAAACTTCGGTATTGAATTTCCTCTTTTAATCAAATTTATTGATGCCACCGACGATCTTTCCATTCAGGTTCATCCTGGTGATGAAATGTCGATGGAAAGACACAGCGCAGCTGGGAAAACAGAGATGTGGTATGTGTTGCAGGCCGATCAGGGTTCAAAACTTCAGTCGGGTTTTAATCAGCCGGTTGATCAGGAAAAATACCTTGAAAAACTCGGACAACTTGAATTAACCGAAATCCTGAATTTTGAGGAAGTAACAGCCGGAGATGTGTTTTTTATTCCGGCCGGCCGTATTCATGCCATCGGGAAAGGAATTCTACTGACCGAAATTCAGCAAACATCGGATATCACCTACAGGATTTACGATTACGATCGTCGCGATGCGAAAGGAAACCCGCGCGAATTGCACACTGAACTGGTCTTGGATGCAATTGACTGGGAGTTGCATCCGGAATATAAAACCAAATATCTACCGAAAATAAACGAATCGGTCGGGTTGGCAAAATGTAAGTATTTCACCACCAATTTGCTTGAGCTGAACCAGCCGATTGAGAAAGATTACAATAAACTTGACTCGTTTGTAATTTATATCGGACTGGAAGGCGAATTGCACATCGATACCGATTCGGGTTCAGAAACACTTCAAAAAGGGGAGACCATTTTAATTCCTGCCTCCATCGAAAATGTACAATTGAAACCGCTTTCAGCGACAGCAAAGGTGTTGGAAGTTTATATTGGCGAATAGTGTTGTCATTTACTTCGTGTCATTAATTGTCATTAGCTTTGCGTCACGATTCGATTCGGTGATTGGTTTACAATTAATGACAATCATTGACTAATGAATGACTATAAATGACTAATATTCACAATTTTGAACTTTTTTCATGATCAAACAAGCCCGATTTTTAATCAGTAATACCGACGTAAAAAAATGTCCTGAGCCAGACAGGCCCGAATATGCTTTTATTGGTCGTTCCAATGTAGGTAAATCGTCGCTCATTAATATGCTGGTCGGCCAGAATAGTTTGGCTAAAGTCTCTGTAAGGCCCGGAAAAACCCAGTTAATTAATCATTTCATTATCGACGAGAGCTGGTATCTGGTTGATTTACCTGGTTACGGATATGCCAAAATTGCACTTTCGGTGAAGGAGAAATTTCAAAAATTAATTAGCCGGTATATTATTGATCGCGAAAATCTTTATTGCTTGTTTGTCCTGATCGATATCCGCCATAAAGCTCAGCTCATTGATATTGAATTTATAACCTGGCTTGGCGAAAACCATATTCCTTTTGCAATTATTTTTACCAAGGCCGACAAATTGGGGAAGGTTGCAGCTGAAAAAAATGTAGCAGCATATTCGAAAGAATTAAGCGAAATATGGGATGAATTGCCGCCTATCCTGGTTTCTTCGTCGCATAACGGCACCGGAAGGGAAGAGATCATTTCCTTTATTGAGAAAATTAACGACTCCGAGAAATAATTTGGCTGAGAATATTTTATCTCCAAATTTTGCCTGACTTTTTCGGCTTTAAGGTAACTTGAAGAAGAGAACTCATGGATATGAATAAGATTTTTTTACCTTTGCCAGCATTCCAAAAACACAACTTTTAAAAAGGAAGAAATGTCAAAAAAAGCTCCTCTAAAGATTTTTCCGTGTACAAAAAGTGTGGATTTAACCCGGCGGATTTGCGATAGTCTGGGCGTTGAAATGGGTAAAACCTCCTGTCCGATTTTTTCAGACGGTGAGTTTGAACCCTGTTATGAAGAAACCATTCGTGGTTCCCATGTGTTCATCATCCAGTCAACTCCACCGCCTGCTGATACGCTGATGGAATTGTTCCTGATGATTGATGCGGCCAAACGCGCATCGGCCTATAAAATCATCGCTGTAATTCCATATTTTGGTTATGCCCGTCAGGACAGGAAAGACCGGCCAAGGGTTTCGATCGGCGCCAAATTGATCGCTGATTTGCTTTCTACAGCAGGAGCCGACCGGATTATTACAATGGACCTTCATGCAGATCAGATCCAGGGATTTTTTAATGTTCCGGTAGACCATTTATTTGCATCTGCGTTGTTTGTTCCGTTTATCACAAAAATGGGGCTCAACGATCTGGTTGTTGCCTCCCCTGATGTTGGTGGAACCAAACGGGCCAATTCGTATGCAAAAATGTTGGGAACCGATATGGTTATTTGTCACAAGACACGGGCAAAGGCCAATATTATCGACAGTATGACTGTGATCGGTGACGTGAAGGGAAAGAATGTGATCATTGTTGACGATATCATTGACACTGCCGGTACCATTGCCAAAGCTGCCGATCTGATGATGGAAAAAGGAGCAATCAGCGTTCGGGCTTTTGCAGCACATGGCGTTTTATCAGGACCGGCTTATGAACGGATTGAAAATTCTTCCTTGACAGAAGTGTATTTCACAGATTCTATTTCGGCTAAAAAAGAGTCAGCTAAAATCAAATACATACCTATTGCCAAGGCTTTGGGCGAGGCAATCGAACGGGTATATAAAAATCAATCAATTAGTTCAATGTATTACGGTTAATTGTATATATTTGCACCGCTTTTTCCTAAGCACATGTTATGCATGCTGTTTGCCCTTTCACCGTAAAGGGAGGACTGAGTACCATAATTTTAAAACAAAAAAAGTAAAATGAAATCAATTTCGATTAAATGCACAAAGAGAGAAGTCGTCGGCAAAAAAGAGGCCAAAAGACTTCGTTCATTAGGATTAGTTCCTGGAGTACTTTATGGTGGTGAAGAACCAATCCATTTTCAGGCTCTAGAGAAAGAATTCAAACCACTGATTTACACACCTCACGTTTATCTGGTTGATCTGGATATCGACGGTACTGTTTATCAGTCAATTATTCAGGATACCCAGTTTCATCCGGTTGAAGAGCAGCTTTTACACGTTGACTTTCTTCTTACAACTGATGACAAATTGGTTAAAGTTGAAATTCCTGTGAAAACAGAAGGTTTCGCAAAAGGTATTCGTAAAGGGGGTAAACTAAAACTCAACCTTCGTACCCTGAAAGTAAAAACAATGGTGAAATACCTGCCTGATTTTATCTCCATTAATGTTGATGATCTGGATTTGGGACAGAGCTATAAAGTTGGATCGCTGGTTAGGGAACATCTTGAATTCCTCAATGCAAAAGCTGTTCCGGTTGTAACCATCATGATTACAAGAGCTGCTAAAGCTGCTGCTGGAGCCGGTAAAAAATAATTTATAAATCTACTTTCTTGAAATACCTCATTGCAGGTTTGGGAAATCCGGGGAAAGAATACGAAAACACCCGGCATAATATAGGATTTAAAGTATTGGACGCTCTCGCAGAGGCGTCCAATATTGTTTATAGCGATGAGCGTCATGGCTGGGTAACTGAATACAAGTTCAAAAGTCGCACGTTTATTTTGCTGAAACCATCCACTTATATGAATTTAAGCGGTAAAGCGGTCAATTACTGGATCCAGAAGGAAAGCATTGCTATCGAAAACCTTTTGGTGGTAGTTGATGATCTGGCTTTGCCATTGGGATCGTTGCGGCTTCGTGCCAAAGGAGGTGATGCTGGTCACAATGGACTGAAAAGTATAACAGAGATTATTGGAAGCCCTGATTATGCCCGTTTACGTTTCGGAATTGGCGATAATTTCAGGCAAGGGCAGCAGGTTGATTATGTGCTTGGCGAATGGGATAAACAGGAAAAGCTTGAACTTCCGGCCCTGATTGATTCTTCGATTGAGATTATTAAAAGCTTTGGCACCATCGGAATCGACCAAACCATGACATTTTTTAATAAACGGAAATAAAATGACAGAAGGAATTCGCATCGACAAATGGCTTTTTGCTGTTCGGCTATACAAAACCAGGAGCCAGGCTTCAGAAGAATGCCGGAAAGGTAAAGCCACAATTGGTGGAATGAATGTGAAACCTTCACGTGAGCTGAAAATCGGTGAAATCATTCAGTTGCGCCGTCCGCCGATTACCCGAAGCTACAAGATTCTGGCTCTGACTGAAACCAGAATGGCAGCCAAACTTGTGCCTGAATTTCTGTTGGAAACCACACCTGCTTCGGAGTTGGAGATTCTGGAGGTTCAGAAGAAAATGAGTGTTTACGAGCGCGAACGCGGAACCGGTCGTCCAACCAAAAAAGAACGCCGCGATTTGGACGATTTCTTCGAAGTTTAAATCCAAAACGAAAAGTGATATTTCGTCATTGCGAACGAAGTGAAGCAATCTTAATTTTAGCATTCGTGTGGGACTGCTTCGTGCCTACTAATGACAGCGTTTTTTAATTTTCAAGTTACCCCCAATGATTATAGCCCACGAATTAAGAAAAACAAATATTGCTGAATACATTCTGTATATGTGGCAGATAGAAGATCTGCTGCGGGCATGTTTATTTGAACCTGACAAGATTTATTCGCAGTTGGTTAGCCGGTATCGTGCTGGTGAGGAAATTAGTAAGGAAATAGCCTCCTGGTACAACAATCTGGCTGCTGTGATGGAGAAGGAGCAGGTTCGTGAAAAAGGACATTTGCAGGTGATCACAAATTTGGTTAACGATCTGAATGAATTTCACCTGAAGTTAATCGAAGTGCAAAGCGATCAGGAATATGTCAGATTATACTTGTCGAATCGCGATGCAATCATTGAGTTCTTGGAGAAATCAGGAAATAGCCCGGGAAATGAAGTGGAAGCCTGCCTGAATGCGCTCTATGGAGTGATGGTTCTGAAACTTAAAAATGCCGAAATCTCTGATTTAACTCGGAAAACCGCAGAAGGATTTGGTCGTTTGATTGGCCATTTGTCGGCCCGGTACATCCAGTTTGAAAACGACGATTTTGAGTTTTAGATAAACTGTTTCTTTTCCTCTGCTGAAGGCAAATAACACGAATTGCGGATTCCGAACCATTTGAAACGGTTTTTTGCAATCCACAAGTACA
>CAIPKZ010000253.1 GCA_903865775.1 uncultured Prolixibacteraceae bacterium
GAACGAAAACGGATTGAACATGCCTTGATTGTTGCAAAAACCGAGGCAGAGAAAGCAAATCAGGCCAAAAGTGAATTCCTTTCGCGCATGAGCCACGAATTGCGCACACCCATGAATTCGATACTTGGATTTGCACAATTAATGGAAATGGGTGGGCTAGACCCGAAACATAAGAAAGGCGTCAATCATATCCTGAACAACGGCAGGCATCTGCTCAACCTTATCAACGAGGTTTTAGACATTTCAGGCATCGAAGCGGGCCGGGTTTCGCTTTCGTTTGTTCCTGTTCATCTAAGCAGAATCATCCGGGAAGCAATAGACACCATTGATCCGGCGGCTCGGGCAATGCACGTGAAATTTGAATTGATTGATGCAGGCCATGAACCACTTTTTGTCAAAGCCGACCATCATCGCTTACGGCAGGTGTTGATAAATTTATTCAACAATGCTGTAAAATATAACCGTGAAGGTGGTTCCGTCATGATCAAAACCGAATTACAGCCAGTTATAGCCCCGGCCATTGCTTTTGTAAGAATATCGGTGAGCGACACAGGGCCCGGAATCAATCCTGAATTTATCGGGAAACTATTTATGCCGTTCGAACGTATCGGAGCCGAGAAAACCGGCATTGAAGGCACGGGTCTCGGGCTTATGGTGGTTAAAAAACTGATGGACGCCATGGGCGGAAGCGTTGGTGTTGAAAGTGTGCCGGGCGAGGGAAGTACCTTCTGGATTGAATTGCCGTACATTGAAGTTCAGGAAATATCCTCAGAACAATCTGAATACAGTTCAGTAACTCCAACGATAATCTCCGAAAAAACCAGAACCATCCTCTATATCGAGGACAATGCCTCAAACACTGAACTGGTCGAGCAAATCCTGGTCAATCACCGGCCATTCATTCAGTTGGTGAGTAGTAAGAAGGGAGGGCAGGCTGTTCCTTTGGCCATCGAAAACGCTCCTGATTTAATTCTTCTTGATCTCGATTTGCCGGATGTACAGGGTTTTGAAGTGATCAAACTTTTACAGGCGGAAGAAAAAACAATGGCAATTCCGGTGGTAGTGATCAGCGCAGATGCAATGCCTCAACAGATTGAGAAACTGATGATCGCAGGAGCCAAAGATTATTTAACCAAGCCGCTCGACATCAGGGTTTTTCTTCAGGTGGTGGATGAGTGGATGGGGAGTGCGAAATAACTCCCTGCTTTTTTGCAAATTTTAATACTATTGTAATCAATAATAACCATTTCTCATGAAAACACAAAAACAAACATCCGCTGAACCGGGAACAAAGAAAGCGCCCGCAAAAACCGATAGCAGTCAGTTTCCCATCGTAGGCATCGGCGCCTCCGCCGGCGGGCTTGAAGCATTGGAACAGTTTTTCGGAAATATGCCCAAAGACAGCGGCATGGCCTTCGTGGTGATTCAGCACCTGGACCCAAACCATGTTGGTATTATGCCGGAATTGTTGCAGCGGATCACCCCCATGAAGGTGCTTCAGGCAAGCGACCGACTTAAAGTAAAGCCAAACTGTGTGTATGTAATCCCGCCCAACAAGAGCATGTCGCTGCTCAATGGTTCACTGCATCTGTTCGATCCGGTCGAATCGCGCGGCTTGCGGCTGCCCATTGATATTTTCTTCCGTTCATTAGCCGTTGACATGGAGGAAAAGAGCATCGGGATCATTCTATCGGGCATGGGTTCTGACGGCACCCTTGGACTGAAGGCCATCAAAGAAAAAAACGGCGTTGTGGTTGTGCAATCGCCAGCATCAGCCAAATTTGACGGCATGCCCTACAGCGCCACCGAAGCTGTCATTGCTGATATTGTGGCGCCGGCCGAAGAATTACCCGCCAAACTGATCGCTTTTTTAAAGTTTATTCCATCGGTGATCATCGACACTGAAATAGACAGTAAAAGCAAAAGCAACCTCGATAAAATTATCATCCTGCTGCGCGAGCAATCGGGCCACGACTTCTCATTGTATAAGAAGAGCACCCTGTTTCGGCGTATCGAACGGCGCAAAGGCGTTCACCAGATTGATAAGTTACAGCATTATGTACTCTATCTGCAGGTTAATCCCAAGGAGGTGGAAATCCTTTTCAAAGAGTTGCTCATTGGTGTAACCAGCTTTTTCCGTGATACTGCGGTATGGGATATGCTCAGGGACAAAGTTCTTCCCGCCATGTTTGACGAATTGCCAAACGGGTATGTGCTTCGCGCCTGGGTTACGGCCTGTTCTACCGGCGAAGAGGCCTATTCGCTGGCCATTGTTTTCCAGGAGGCGTTACAGAAAATTAAAAAACGTAAAAACCTGACCTTGCAGATCTTTGCCACTGATCTCGACCCCGATGCCATTGAAATAGCCCGTAAAGGTTACTTTTCAAAAAATATTATGGCCGATGTTACGCAGGAAAGGTTAAACCGGTTTTTCAATGTGTCAGGCGAAGGTTACAACGTGATAACCGCCGTTCGCGAAATGGTGGTGTTTGCCCCCCAGAATGTGATCAAAGACCCGCCATTCACAAAGCTCGATCTGCTTACCTGCCGCAATTTGCTGATATACATGGAACCCGAATTGCAGAAAAAGCTGATGGCGCTGTTCAATTACAGTCTCAACCAGGGTGGGATCATGCTGCTTGGCACTGCTGAAAGTCTTGGAGCACATAAGGATGGATTTGAAGAGGTGGATCCGCGTTTGAAAATTTTCAGACGCACCGTAACACCCATCTCACATGAGCTTATCGACTTTCCAAGCTCCTTTTCCCGCACCCGGCGGGTACCCCCAAAAGAGCTGACGCCATCGAAAAGCGCTGAAAACGTACAGGCCTCTGCCGAACAGCTCATGATTCAGCGTTTTGCCCCGGCCAGTGCATTGGTAAACGATAAAGGCGACATCATTTTTATCACCGGGCGTACCGGAAAATACATGGAACATGTTGCCGGCAAACCAAACCTGAACATTTATGCTATGGCGCGCGAAGGGTTGCGTGAGGTGTTGCCGAATGCCTTCCGTAAGGCCATGCAAAATTTTGAACCGGTGATCGTACGCAACCTTAAGGTAGGAACCAACGGGGGAAGCCAGCTTGTGGATATCACCGTTCAACGCATCGAAGGCCCTGATTCGATCAGAGGCATGGTGATCGTAGTATTTTCCGATGTGCCTGCCATGATTGAACATGATCCGGAGAACCCGAAAACCGGTAAACAACGGCTTACCGGCAGACAAAAGGAGCTGGAAATTAAACTTCAGCGAAGTTATGAAGAACTGCAAAGCACCCGCGAAGAGATGCAAACCTCGCAGGAAGAGCTGAAATCGACCAACGAAGAGCTGCAATCAACCAATGAAGAGCTGCAATCCACCAACGAGGAACTTACCACATCGAAGGAGGAGATGCAGAGCCTCAACGAAGAGCTGCAAACGGTGAATGTTGAACTGCAAAGCAAAGTAGGTGACTTTATACA
>CAIPKZ010000254.1 GCA_903865775.1 uncultured Prolixibacteraceae bacterium
CCTCGGTTGCTGTACTCTGGCGCCGGTGGTTCAGATCGACGAAATAACTTATGGGCATGTGGCTTCAGATAAAGTTGGCAATGTTCTCGCCGATTTTGAGAAACATGCCGGAATTTCAGGAGCGAAAAAAGGATTGTTCCGCAATGTGGACGGACAGGAAATTCAGGGGGAAATTCGCATTGGGTTGGGCTCGTGCTGTGTGGCTTCCGGAAGTGAGGATGTTAAAAAGGCGGTAGAAGAAACGATTGCAGACACCGGCATCAAAATCAGCCTGAAAAATGTGGGTTGTGTGGGCATGTGTCATCAGGTTCCGTTGGTTGAAGTGTTTCCGAAGAACGAAAAATCAACACTGTATGCAAAGGTGAAACCCGAAGATATTGCCGGTATAATTGCGACTCACTTTAAACCGTTGGGAACTTTCAGTATGCTGAAAAACAGCGTATACAAATTTTTTGAAAGTGTGCAGACCGACACCGTTTGGGACGGCGTAAAACAATATTCGATTGATGCCCGCGAAAAACAGGTGTCCGATTTTCTGGATCGACAGATTCCAATCGCAACGCAATATCGCGGCATCATCAATCCGCTCGACATTGAAGAATACAAGGCGCATGAAGGTTTTATAGCCATGAAAACCTGTCTGGAAGAATTGACTTCCGAAGAGATTGTACAGATTGTCAACGATAGCGGACTGCGCGGAAGAGGAGGAGCCGGCTTCCCAACTGGCCTGAAATGGAGTTTGGTCGCCGAAAATAAATCGGATGTAAAATACCTGATTGTGAATGGCGACGAAGGCGATCCTGGCGCTTTTATGGACCGGATGCTGCTCGAATCGTATCCATATCGTGTGATTGAAGGTGCTGTTATTGCAGCCAAAGCGGTGGGCGCAACGCAGGGATTTCTATACATCCGCGCAGAATATCCGTTGGCGGTGAAACGCATCCGCCAGGCGCTTATTTATTGTCGCGAAAAGAATTACCTCGGTGAAAACATCATGGGAAGCGGATTTTCGTTCGACATGACCATATACGAAGGAGCCGGTGCTTTTGTGTGTGGCGAAGAGTCGGCCATGATGGCTTCCATTGAAGGCGAACGTGGATTTCCACGCATTCGTCCGCCTTTTCCTGCCGTGAGCGGTTTGTGGAAACAACCCACGCTGATCAACAACACCGAGACTTTTGCACAGGTTTCATACATCATTCGCGAAGGGTCGGACAAGTTTGCCGAAATCGGGCGTGGAACCAGCCGGGGCACTAAAGTTTTTGCTTTGGCCGGAAAAGTGAATCGTGGTGGACTGATTGAAGTACCGATGGGAATCACGGTTCGCCAGATTGTGGAAGAAATTGGCGGTGGAGTGCAGAATGGAAAGAAATTCAAGGCAGTACAAATTGGCGGACCGTCCGGAGGCTGCGTTCCTGCTGAATTATACGACACACCAATCGATTACGAATCATTGCTGCAAGTTGGCGCCATGATGGGTTCCGGAGGACTGGTCGTTTTGGACGAAGACGATTGCATGGTGGATATTGCACGCTATTTTTTGTCGTTCACCCAGAATGAATCCTGCGGAAAATGTACCTTCTGTCGCGTTGGAACCAAACGAATGCTCGATATCCTTACAAAAATTACCACTGGGAAAGGCTCTGAAAATGATCTGGTTGAACTTGAATACCTGGCAAGCTGGACAAAAAAGGGAAGTTTGTGCGGATTGGGAAAATCGGCTCCAAACCCAATTTTATCAACATTAAGATATTTCAGGGAAGAATATATTGCACATATCAATGGCAAATGTCCGTCGGGCAAATGCCAGAGCCTGATTAAATACCAGATCAACGATTTATGTATCGGCTGTACCAAATGCGCACAGAAATGCCCGACTGATGCTATTCTGTTCAAGCCGCACGAAAAGCACGAAGTCATCACCGACCTCTGCATCAAGTGCGATGCCTGCAAACAGGTTTGCCCGGTTGATGCGGTGGAGATTGTGTAGAGACGCACCGCTGTGCGTCTGTACATCATCGACCGTGCGTCTGTACATCGTATGCAAAGGTTTTGGATATTGAAAATTAGTTATTGCGTATTGATATTTTGAATTTTATGACTCCGAAGGAGTCAAATGTTAATGACCGCGGGTGAAACCCGTGGAAAATGATAGAGAAAGTCAAAAGGCGCATCTAAAGAACAAGATTGAAACATGCATGCTGTATGCGCCGCAAAGAGAAAATACAATTCATCCCTGACAGGGTTTTAAACCCTGTCAGGGATGAAAGAACAAAAAACGAACATGATCAAACTTAGTATAGATAATCACTCCGTTGAAGTTCCTACCGGCACTTCTGTTTGGAAAGCAGCACAATCCGTCGGAATTGAGATTCCAACCATGTGCTATTTGGAAGGAACGGAGCATTTCACTTCGTGTATGATTTGCCTCGTGAAAGACGCTAAGAACGGACGTTTTTTCGCTTCTTGCTCCACTCCTGTTCATGAAGGACAACATATTATCACCAGTGACGAGGAAACTATTGAATCGCGGAAAGCTGCACTCGAACTGCTGTTGAGCGAACATGTGGGCGATTGCGAAGCGCCATGCCAGTTGGTTTGTCCGGCGCACATGAATATTCCGTTGATGAACCGCCTGATTGCCAAAGGCGATTTTGCCAAAGCTTTGGAAGTAGTGAAACGAGATATTGCACTTCCTGCCATTCTGGGGCGAATTTGTCCTGCTCCATGCGAGGCTGGTTGTCGCCGAAAACAGGTGGACGAAGCGGTTTCTATTTGTTTGCTGAAACGATTTGTGGGAGATGAAGATTTGAAAAGGGAGAGTCCTTATCAGCCGCAATTGGCGGAACTTTCAGGCAAAAAGGTTGCTATTATTGGTGCCGGTCCTGCCGGATTAGCTGCTGCTTATTATTTGCAGATTAAAGGTCATCAGGCTGTAATTTTTGAAAAGAATAGCAATGCTGGCGGCGAACTGCTTCAGATTGATCAGGAAATTTTACCCAATGAAGTGGTTGAACAGGAAGTGGCTCAAATTATAGCAACCGGCGTTCAAATCCGATTGAATGAAACGATTGATGATAGCCGGTTTGCTGAATTACAGAATGAATTTGATGCGGTTGTTGTCTCAAGTGGTACTGTTCCGGAAGGAAGTTCGGTTTATGGTTTAAAATCAACAAAGGCTGGAATTACAGTTGAAAAGACCAGTCATTCAACATCTTCACCAAAAGTATTTGCCATTGGACATTCGGTTCGAACATCGAAACTAGCTGTACGCTCGGTTGGGCTAGGGAAAGAGGTAGCCACTGTCATCGATAATTATTTCAAAACTGCTGAAGTTTCAGGATATCCGGAGCGGTTTAATTCCAAATTCGGACGATTGGCCGAAGCAGAGTTTATTCAATACAAAAAGGATTCGGAGAATGCCCCGCGTCAAAAAGCTGGCAAGGAAGGATTTACCCGCGAGGATGCCATTCGTGAAGCTAAACGCTGTATGCACTGCGATTGCCGCAATCCGGAGTCGTGCGTGTTGCGCGAATTGTCTGACCGTTACCATGCTGTTCAGAAGCGCTTTCAGAGCGAAGAACGCTTTCATGTGGAGAAATTCATTCACCGCGAAGGAATTGTTTACGAACCTTCCAAGTGCATCAAATGCGGAATTTGCGTTCGTTTGACCCGTCAGCATCAGGAAGAATTTGGCTTTACCTTTATTGGCCGCGGCTTCGATGTGAAAGTTGGCGTTCCGTTCAACGAAAGTGTCCAGAAAGGATTGGAAAAAACAGCGGAGATTGTGGCAAAAGCTTGTCCAACGGGAGCATTGGCGATGTTTAACATTGAAGAACAAATCTAATTTATCTAAAATAGCCTGTTATGAGAACATTTTTTTTTAGTATTGTTTGTATGCTGATGCTGTCGTTTTCGGCTGATGCCAAAATAAAAGTGCTGATTGTTGATGGACAGAATAACCACGAAGTATGGCCCAAATCGACCATCATGATGAAACAATATCTGGAAGAAACAGGTTTGTTTTCGGTGGATATCAAGCGAACAAAGTTTACCTGGATGGGAGGACGTGAAAAAGCATTTCTTCCTTTGGCCGGTGTGGGTGAGACACAGGATTTGAAAGAACCAAAAACTGATCCTGATTTTATTCTTTCATTCAAAAAATACGATGTGGTAGTTTCCAATTTTGGGTGGAGAGCTGCAGACTGGCCCGAAGCTACCCAAAAAGCTCTTGAGAAATTTATGAAAGCCGGAGGAGGTTTTGTTTCAGTGCATGCTGCCGATAACTCTTTCCCAACCTGGCTGGAATACAACAAGATGATTGGACTTGGCGGATGGGGTGACCGCAACGAGAAAGATGGCCCTTACGTTTATTATACCAACGAAGGCGAATTGGTTCGTGATACTTCGCCTGGTAGTGCCGGTGCACATGGGCCGCAACATCTTGTCCCGATTACCATTCGTGTAGCCGACCATCCGATTACGAAAGGAATGCCGAAGGTTTGGATGACTACGAAAGATGAATGTTATGCCAAATTACGTGGTCCGGGCGAGAACATGATCGTTTTGGCCACAGGGAAAGATATGTCGGGAAAGGCGCCAACCGATCGCCACGAACCAGTTCTGATGGCTTTGACCTATGGGAAAGGACGTATTTTTCATACCACACTCGGACACGATGACTATTCCTGCGAAGGAGTAGGTTTTATCACCACTTTTATCCGCGGAGTACAATGGGCTGCAACCGGTAAAGTAACTATTCCGGTTCCTGATGATTTCCCTACTGCAGAAGAATCACCAAGCCGTAAATTTGAGCTGAAAAAATAAGTTGAATTTCTGTACTGTTTTATCATTTGAATTCACATCCAATGGTTCTGAAAAAAGTCATCTTGCCGGTATTTCTGTTTGTTTTTTATTCTGGCTTTGTTTCTGCCCAATCATGGAGCATCTTCCGCGGAACCCAGCAGCTTTCTGGTGCAACTTCGGCTAATCTTCCGGAGAAACCCAAATTGTTGTCTTCGTTTCAGACAGGAGATGACATTAAAGCGTCACCGGTTATTTCAGGGCAAACCATTTTCTGCGGATCGACAGACGGAACGATGTATGCCATTGGTTTCGACGGAAAACAGAAGTGGAAATTCGACTCCGGAAATGCCATTGAAGCGCCAGCTTTGTTGCTTGATGGTTCGGTTGTGTTTGGTTCACTCGATGGAATGTTTTTTAGGCTCAACGAAAAAACCGGCAAGCAAATCTGGAAATACAAGACTGATAACCAAATCATGGGTTCGGCTAACTGGCTGAAAGTTGGTAGTCAATATCGGCTGGTGGTGGGCAGTTACGACTATAACCTGCATGCGGTGGGTTTTGCTAAAGGCGACAGTATCTGGCGCTACGAATCGGATAATTACATTAACGGAGCACCGGGAATTTATGGTAAAAACGCCGTGTTTGGCGGTTGCGATGGTTTTTTGCATTTGGTGAACATCGAGACTGGAAAGGTGTTTAAGAAGATTCAATTAGCGACTTACATCGCGTCATCGCCTGTTATTGATGGCAAATTTGCTTTTGTGGGCGATTACGAAGGGAAATTTTTTGGCATTGATCTGGAGTCAGGTAAAATTGCATGGACCTATCACGAAAAAGATAAAAATCTGCCATTCATTGCATCTCCGGCGCTGAGCGGAAATTTCATTGTTATCGGGAATCAGGATAAATTCATATACTGTTTCGATAAAAGCA
>CAIPKZ010000255.1 GCA_903865775.1 uncultured Prolixibacteraceae bacterium
CTCTCTCTCTCTCTCTCTTTTGTTGTACTTCTTATTGGACAATTTTGTTTGGGTTTAATTGTAGTTTGGTAATTAATAAATGTGTTTTTGCCACTTAAAGGTTTAATTGTTAAAATATGTGAAAATCATTTATTATTTTTGAACACTAAGCTGAATAAATATACGTTATAATTGAAATACCTGACTTGAAGAAACTCGTCTACATATTACTCCTTTTTCTTTCGGTAGGATATCTATTTTCCTGTGAGGATGAGAAGTATCTGTCGTCTTCTGATGTCAAGCTTCAGTTTTCGGTAGATACGGTCATGTTTGATACTGTTTTTACCACTATAGGTTCAACTACCCAGCATTTGAAAATTTACAATCATTTTGACCAGAAAATCCTGATTTCATCAGTAAAACTGGCCAAGGGCGAGGCTTCCAACTTCAGGTTAAATATTAACGGGGTTTCGGCCAATGAATTAAAAGATCTGGAAATTGCCCCGTTCGACAGTTTATATATTTTCGTTGAGGTAACTATTGACCCCAGCGGGCAAAGTCTTCCTCTTGTTGTGAAAGATTCCATTGAATTTGTTACCAATTCGAATCATCAGGATGTTGATCTGGTTGCCTGGGGTCAGGATTTTAAACTGATCAGAAGGGCAAAACTGAAGACAACGACCTGGACAAAAGAAAGACCATACCTGGTTTACAATTACGCCTTTGTCGACAGTAATGCGACACTAACCATCGAAGCAGGCACAAAAATATATTTTCATAAAGATGCCGGCCTGTATGCGAAAGGGAAGATTATTGCCAAGGGTACTGTCGAAAACCCGATTCTTTTGTATGGTGACCGGCTTGAAGATGTTTATGCCAATGTTCCTGATCAATGGAACGGTGTTTTATTGTATTCCGGAAGTAAGGATAATGAATTCTCCAATGTTGAAATTAAGAATGCAAACATTGGTCTTCAGGTTGGAAACATCGAAAACGAAGGTTTTTCAACTGTGAAACTCAGTAATGTTAAAATTCAGAATATGGCATATGCCGGGATCTTTGCTATGAAATCCGACATACAAGCAGACAATTGCCTGATAACGAACTGCGGATATTATGCTGTTGCCCTTCTGGTTGGTGGAAACTATGAATTTAACCATTCAACCATAGCTAATTATTGGGGCGGTTATGGCTCAAAGGCCCGAAGCACACCTTCATTGCAAATTCAGAATTATTTGATAATCAACAAAGATAAACCTGCATATGTCGGCGATTTGACAAAGGCGGACTTTGGAAATTGCATTATTTCCGGAAATGCAATTGACGGTAATGAACTTTTGTTGAGCAAAAATCCGGAAGTATTATTCAATTATAAATTTGACCGGTGCATCCTTCAGGTGGCTGATACTTTTAAAACGAGCAGTACAGAGCATTATCAGAATATTCTGAGGGGCGTTGATCCCAAGTTTGTCGATCCTTATAAGAAATACAATTTTGAACTGGATACTTTAAGTCCGGCCAAGGATGCGGCAAATGTATTAATCAGCAAACTTTTCCCGACGGATTTAAAAGGCCGTGACCGGTTTTTCGATAAAGGTCCTGATCTTGGTGCCCTGGAACGTCAGGAAAAGAAAGACGCAAAATAAGTCTGGATACTTTCCTGATTTGAGCCGCAATCTTCAAATTTACTTCTCAAAAACATCATTATTACCTTTCATTTAAGTACCTTGATACTTATTTTCATTCCTATGAAAGGATTGTCGTTGCTAGTTGGTTTTATATTCTGTTGGAGCGTGGAATCAGCCGGGCAGAATAATTCGCTTGGTAGGGAAAATACCTTCATGTTTTATAATACCGAAAATTTCTTTGACTGCAAGAACGATTCACTGACTAATGATGATGAATTTACACCCGAAGGCGACCGGCGATGGAATTCCGGAAGAATGCATGCCAAAGCGGAACGGTTGGCCAAAGTCATTTTAGCGGCCGGAAAATGGAATCCTCCGGTTTTTGTTGGTTTGTGCGAAATTGAAAATCGAACTGTTCTTGAATTGTTGACAAATCTTGCCCCGTTAAATAAGTTCCACTATAAAATTATTCATCAGGATTCGCCCGATGAACGGGGAATCGATGTTGCTTTTATCTATCGTCCTGAATTGTTTCAGCCATTCGACTATCAGGCGATCCCGGTGTCTGATAAGTCGGATAAATCATTTAAAACAAGGGATATTCTTCTGGTGAGCGGCGTGCTTAACGGGTGCGATACCTTGCATATTTTTGTCAATCACTGGCCTTCGAGGTATGGTGGAATGATGGAAACAGTGAGATACCGAAAGTTGGCAGCAGAAACACTAAAAACGGCGATTCAAGTTCTGAAGATTAAATCACCTCATTCGAAAATTATCTGTACCGGCGATTTTAACGATAATCCTGATGATATTAGTTTGTCTGAAGTATTGGGAGCTAAAGGAAATGATCATCCTGCTATTGGCGACGAAATGATTAACCTCTCTTCCGAATGGCTTTCAAAACCAGTTAAAACTCTAAAAAATCAATATACCTGGGAAGTTTTCGACCAATGGATTGTTTCATCGTCCTTTCTTCAAAGCAATACCTGTTTTATATTCGATAAGGCAGAAATCTTCGATGCAGATTTTCTGCTTGAACCTGATCTGAAATTTGGAGGAGTTAAACCCAGACGAACCTATGTCGGATATAAATACCAGGAAGGATTTACAGATCACCTTCCCATTTTACTTCGTGTAGAATTTCTGAATCATTGATCGGAAACTGGCGTTAATCCCAAATCCTTTGCTTTTTCAAGCATAAACTGATAAGCCTGATCATGATCATTTTGAATAATGCCATCCAAAATGGCATCTTTTATGGCAATTTTGATCAGACCTACTTCACGGCATGGCGTCAGACCAAAAACTTCCATGATCGTTTCTCCGGTTACCGGTGGCTGGAAATTCCGGATATGATCCTTCTCTTCCAATTCTTTCAGCTTTTGACGTACAAGTTGAAAGTTACTGTAATACTTTTTTACTTTCTCCTGATTTTTCGAAGTAATGTCGGCCTCACAAAGGGTCATCAAATCGTCAATATCATCACCTGCCTCGAAGAGTAACCTTCGGATAGCTGAATCAGTTACTTCCTCTTCCGAAAGGACTATAGGCCGCATATGTAGTTCAACCATTTTCTGAACGTATTTCATTTTTTCGTTCAGCGGAAATTTCATCTTTTTAAATAATGGTGCAACCATTTTTGCACCCACAAAATTGTGTGAATGAAATGTCCATCCTAATTGTGGAGAATACTTCTTTGTTACCGGCTTGGCGATGTCGTGAAGCAAGGCAGACCAGCGAAGCCAAAGGTTGTTGGTATTGGGTGTGATACGATCCAAAACTTCAAGTGTATGATAGAAATTGTCTTTATGACCAACTCCGTTCACTTCTTCGCGTCCTTTCATCCGGTACAATTCCGGAAAAACGATTTCAAGAAGACCGGTTTTTTCCAAATGTTTAAATCCAACTGAAGGTTTTGATGAAAGTATGATCTTATTCAATTCTTCTCCGATTCGTTCCTTCGAAATAATGTGAATGCGGTTTTTATTTCGGGAAATGGCTTCCAGTGTTTTTTCCTCAATCGTAAATCCCAACTGTGATGAAAATCGAATTGCACGCATCATTCGCAGCGGATCGTCTGAAAAGGTAATCCCCGGTTCAAGCGGTGTTCGGATTATCTTATTTTCAATATCCTGAATTCCTCCAAAGGGATCAATCAGTTCGCCAAGACGGTCTTTATTCAGGCAAATGGCCAATGCGTTAATGGTGAAATCGCGGCGGTTCTGATCTTCTTCGAGGGTGCCATCTTCAACAACGGGTTTTCTGGAGTCTTCGCTGTAAGATTCTTTTCGTGCGCCTACAAATTCAACATCGAGCGATTGATATTTAAACATGGCTGTGCCAAAAGTCTTGAATATGCTAACCTGAATATTAGGACCTAATTTTTTTGCTATCGTTTCGGCAAGCTGAATTCCGCTGCCGATGGTAACAATATCGATATCATTTGAAGGTCTGTTCAAAATCAGGTCTCTGACAAAACCGCCGATGACATAAGTTTCCTGATTAAGTTGATCGGCTATTTCTGATATGACCGGGAATATTGGATGTTGCAAGTGTTTCTTCATGAAAAAAAATCCGGAGTAGCTGTAATATTACGAAATGACATTTTTTAAAATCGTGACAAAATTACTATTTTATGCTGTTTAAGGCTGACATCTAACACGAAATATTTTTGGCATATGAATTGATATGTACATATCGGAAAATGTATATATTTGTATAATTAAAATTTTCAGCCATGTTAGAACATTTAACACAAGAGACATTCAAAGAAAAAGTATTCAACTTTGACCTCAATAAAGAATGGAAGTACGAAGGAAAAACTCCCTGCATGATCGATTTTTATGCTGACTGGTGCGGTCCATGCAAAATGGTTGCTCCACTTTTGGAAGAATTGCAAAAAGAATATGGAGACAATCTGGTGATTTACAAGGTAAATACTGAGGATGAACGCGAATTGTCTGCTATGTTCGGAATCCAAAGTATTCCTTCGCTGTTGTTTGTTCCGGTTGAAGGTCAGCCACAGATGGCAATGGGAGCACTGCCAAAATCTACTTTTGAGAAGGCAATTGCTGAAGTTCTGAATGTTCAGAAACCTTCAGCAAATTGATGATATTTTAGGACAACAGTTCTAATATTTTCTCAAGATGGATTCCACGGGATCCTTTAATTAAAATTAGTCTGTTTTCAATAGGTTGTGTTTTTAGGTAGTTTGAGAGAAGTTCGGCATTGTCGAACTTCTCTTTTTTAGTTCTATCCCTGGTATTCATAAAATAAGGTCCTATCAGAAAAACATCAGAAAAATTCTGATCTTCAATAAAATCCACTATCGCTTGATGCTCCGCTGCCGAAGTTTCTCCTAATTCAAGCATATCGCCCAGAATGATACATTTTTGGTCGGCTTTAAGATTAGTGAAATTGCTGAGTGCGGCCATCATGCTTGTTGGATTGGCGTTGTAGGCATCCATGATGATCGTATTTTTTTCTTTCCGGATCAGCTGAGACCTGTTGTTTGACGGAGTGTATTCTGCCAGTGCTTCCTGAATAAGTAAAGGATCAACTTTGAAATATTTGCCAATACATGCCGCTGCCAATAAATTCTCAAAATTATAATCGCCTATCAGTTTTGATTTCAGGTAAAGCCAGCCTTTCGTAAAAGGTGCTTTAACCACCAGGTAATTATCTGTACTTGCCAGTTCTCCGGGCATGAAATATTCAGTCGATTCTCCGTAGCTGATTTGATTTATATTTTTGGCTTGTTGAACAAGCAATGAATTATCCGCATTCAAAAAGCAAGTGCCATTTTTTACGCGAATAAAATCATACAACTCCGACTTCGTTTTGACAACACCTTCGAATGATCCGAAACCTTCCAGATGAGCTTTCCCAATGTTGGTAATCATTCCAAAGTCAGGATTTGCGATATCACACAGGATCTTTATTTCACCGGGATGGTTGGCTCCCATCTCAACTATTCCAAATTCGGTGTCCTTATTCATTGACAAAAGAGTGAGAGGCACTCCGATGTGGTTATTCAGGTTTCCCTGTGTGAATTTCACAGTGAATTTTTTAGATAGTACTGCTGCGACGAGTTCTTTGGTCGTTGTTTTGCCGTTTGTTCCGGTTATGGCAAGAATTGGTAAACCCAGTTGGTCACGGTGAAATCGTGCCAATTGCTGAAGGCACAGCAAAACATTTGGAACCAGAATGAACTGATTGCTTATTGCGAATTCAGCCTGATCAATGACGGCATAAGCAGCACCTTTTGAGAGTGATTCGGAAGCAAATGCATTACCATTGAAATTCTCTCCTTTAAGCGCAAAGAAAATGCTGTTTTCAGGAATATTTCTTGAGTCAGTTGTAATTACTGTATGCTCCAGAAAGATGGAATACAAACTTGGTATGTTCATGGTTTCGTATAAAAAAGAAAACCTCACTTTTTCAAAAAATGAGGTTTTTATATCATATCGTTGTTGATTTACTTATAAACCGCTTGGACTTCCAACACGAGTCATAGCACAGCGAAATCCTAAATCGTCAGCTGATTCTATCTCAGGTCTGTATCTGCGGGCTCCGGGACTTAGCCAATATGGTCTGTCCTTCCAGCTTCCACCTTTAAAGATGCGTGAATTGTCAGAAATAATGGAGGAAAACTGACCTTCCTTGGTGGACTGAATGTACATTTTATTGGTTTTTGTTTTGTCTTTCTGCGCATTCCAATCTTCATTACCTTCAATTACTTGTGTGCGATAATCTCCGTCTTTAAAATTCCTGTAATCGGCAATGGTGTCTTTAACTAACTCTCCAAATTCGTTCCGAATTAGTTTCCCATCAGGTCCTGTTTTGTATTTAGTAAATGTATTTCCACGGAATGGCTGGAATTCGGCAACATCGCTTGAAGATAGTGGCCGGTATACATCGGCAACCCATTCGTTTACATTACCCGCCATACAATAAAGACCGTAGTCATTGGAATCGTATGAAGTTACAGGTGAAGTAATGTCAGCATTATCATTTAATGCACCAGCCATACCCATCAGGTCACCTCGTCCACGGGTAAAGTTAGCCATCATTTGTCCCCTGGTCTTTTTTGCATCGTCACGTAAATAGGATCCTTTCCAAGGATACAGTTTACGGTCGGTCAGTAATTCGTCTTCGGAATTTCCAATCAGGCCAAGTGCTGCATACTCCCATTCGGCTTCGGTAGGTAGCCGGTAATTTGGCAGCAGAAGTCCATCCTCCCAACGTATTTTTCTCGCTGTTCCTGCTGCATCCTTCAAAGGTTTTTTGCCTTCAGTTCCCTGGTATAATCCAGCAAGGAACGATTCAGTAGTAAATACGTTTTGTCCGCTTTGAGTATTATCTAAAGCTATAATTCCCTTATCAATCAGGATTTTTTCGTTAACACGGTCAGTTCTCCAACTTGAGTATGCATCTGCCTGTTTCCAGGAAACTCCGACTACCGGATAATTTCCAAAAGCGGGATGACGAAGATAGTTGGTAATATAAGGTTCGTTAAAGGCAAGTTCTTCTCTCCAAACTAAGGTGTCAGGCAAAGCAAGTTTGTATTTTTCAGGATTTGCAGGATAAACTCTTCTTAACCAGAATAAATATTCACGATAATCGAGGTTCGAAACTTCCGTTTCATCCATATAAAATGAAGCAACAGTGACTCTGCGTGGTGTATTATTCCAGTCATACATCACATCCTGCTCAACACGACCCATGGTAAATGTTCCACCCTGAATGAATACCAGGCCTGGTCCTGTTTCCTGGGCGTAATTGTTATCGTCCTGAAAACCACCGTTTTTAGGATCGCCAAATCCCCATCCAGTTGCATGAGAAACACCTGTGTGGCCTCCCTTTCCTTTTCCAAGCAATCCGCATCCTGCCATTACAGCAGCAAGACCAAATAATAATATGGATTTAAATTTCATAGGTCAATATTCTTTTCCGTTATTTTAAAAGACTCAACAAATATAACTAAATTGTTGAATTGATATTGTTCAAGTATTCAATCTTTTTTCAGGTATGTAAGTTCTTGTGTCCTATCTTTGCTGCTCTAAATTGCATTATATGCATATTTTATTCCCTTTGAGGAACATAAAATTATACTAATCCCGCAATTTAATCGTTTATTCAAAGTCGAAATACTATAACTGAAAAATGACTAAATTATTTATTTTCTGCACTTTCTTTTTTTGTTTTTTTATTGGTCAGTCAGCAGAATATCATCGCACAATACATTGGATTCAGCAAGGTAAAACATCCGGAATTGAATATAGTTCAATTCCGGATTTTGAGAATAGCATCATTGTTGATCAATCAAAACTTCCTTATTGGTTCGAAAGTTTTGATATGAATTCAGCAGTTGCAGATGTTTCCATACAGAATGCTGTTTATGAACCGGTTCCATTTTTGCCTGCAGGATTGTCAGGTATTCATGAAGGTGAATTGCAGTTTAAATCTGAAATAAGCGTTTCTGCCGGAAAATCATTTCTGCGACTTACGATTTGTCCGTTTATCAGGAAAAACAATCAAATTCAGAAATTAGTTGACTTCACAATATCAATCAGTGAAAAGAATAACGCATTAAAATCTGCCGTTTCTGCCTACCAGTGGAAATCAAGTTCTGTGCTTGGCTCAGGACAATGGATCAAGATTAAAACAAAAAGCAAAGGCATTTTTAAGATTACTTACGATCAACTAAAAACCTGGGGATTTAGTAATCCCGATCAGGTTGCAATGTATGGTAACGGCGGTCATATGCTGCCACTTAAAAATAAGGATATTCAATTCGATGATTTGTTATCTTATCCGGTCTGGAAAGGAAAAGACAGTGCAGGCAAAGATTGTCTCTTTTTTTACTCAACGGGAAATATCAATTTGAGCAGGGATGCTGCAACAGGGCAGTTTTTTCATCAACAGAATGTTTTTTCTACTGAAACCTATTTTTATCTGACAGATCAGGGATCGATCAAACTCATAACTAAAAGTAATGAAGTTACTGCTGTTGCAGGCAAGACAATTCTTTCATTCGCAAATTATGCTTTTTATGAAAAGGAAGCACTGAATTTAATTTCATCCGGCAGTCAGTGGTTTGGAGAACGGTTTATCACGGGAAGTACTCAAACGATCAATATGGCACTCGATCATGCGGATAATACAATTCCTGCCAAATTTAAATTACTTGTTGCCGGAAAATCTTCTGCAACAAGCACAATGGCAGTTTCACTGAATGCCAAAACAGTTAAGAATATTGTTTTTCAGGAGATTGATGTCAGCGATCCTACCACCTATTATGCCGATGATAAGATTGCAGAATTTACCGAAAACATCCCGTCCAACAATCTTCAGTTTAAACTCACTTACAATGCATCAAACAGTTCGTCTGAAGCCTGGCTTGACTATATTTCAGTGAATTATGAAAGCCTTTTGAATATCAGTTCCGATGTCTGTTTTTTCAGGGGAAAAGGCAATGACGGACTGGTTCAGGTTTCGGAGTTTATTTTGAGCAATGCAACTGCGACAACTAAAATATTGGATATTACTGATATCAACAATACGCTTGAAGTGCCGGCAATATTTTTCAATAATCAGTTGAAATTTAAATCTAACTCAACTACACTGCGCGAATATGTTGCATTTAGTCCGGTAGGCACCATTCCATTACCTGAATGGATTGGGCCGGTTGCCAATCAAAATTTGCATGCTGCCGAAGCATCGGAAATGATCATTGTTTCAAATCCGGCATTATTGGGTGCTGCAAACGATTTGGCTAATTTCCATCGGGTCAACGATCAGATGACAATCCAGGTAGTTACTCCGGAAATGGTTTACAATGAATTCTCAGGAGGACTTCCAGATCCTTCTGCTTTAAGAAATTACTTCAGGATGTGTTATGAAGGTGGAATACAAAGTGGGAAAAACACGCTGAAATATGTTTTGCTGATGGGAGACGGTTCATACGACAACCGGAATATCCTTGGCAAAAATCACAATCTGATCCCAACTTTTCAGTCGGAGAATTCGCTTTCTCCAACGGAGTCATTCGTTACCGATGACTTTTACGTTTTTCTGGGTGAAAATGAAGGCGGAGCAGTTGGAACGGTAGATCTTGGAATTGGCCGGATACCGGCACGAACGGCAGAAGAAGCTGTTTTAGTTGTAAATAAAACGAAGTACTATAACCAGCAGGAAAACATGGGTAGTTGGCGCAATGTGGTGACTTTTATTGGCGACGACGAAGACAATAATACCCATGTGATACAGGCAGAAAGTATGGCGAATTCAGTGAATAGTTCCTACCCCGCATTTCTTACCGACAAGATTTATCTGGATGCTTATCCCCAAATTTCGACTCCAAGTGGTGAAAAATATCCTGATGTTACTGCGGCAATCAATAACAGGGTAAAACAAGGCACCTTGGTTATGAACTATACCGGCCATGCCAACGAGAAAAATCTGGCAGCCGAAAACGTACTGGACGTTGGAAATATAAATTCATGGACCAATTCCAGCCGTCTTCCGATTTTTGTTACCGCAACCTGCGAATTCAGTCGTTTCGATGCCGATGAAACTTCAGCCGGTGAGCAAATTTTACTGAATCCAACTGGTGGTGGAGTAGGTCTTTTCTCTACCACCCGATTAGTTTATTCAGGAGCAAATTTTGTTCTGAACAGCAAGTTTTTTAAATATATTTTCGAAAAGGATAAGCAAGGTAAAAACCTTCAGTTGGGCGAAGTCATGCGTCTGGCTAAAGCTACCGCAAATACAGGTACTAACCAGTTAAATTTTACTTTATTGGCCGATCCTGCACTCCGGCTGGCTAATCCGAACAATCAGGTGATCACAACAAGTATTGACGGATCAGATGTTCAAACAACAGTCGATACCATACGGACACTTTCGGTTGTAACGGTGAAAGGTTATGTAGCCGACGGCAACGGAGCAAAACTTTCTTCGTTTAACGGAGAAATTATTCCGACTGTCTTCGACAAAGCCTTGCAGGTGGAGACTTTGGGAAATGCCGGGCAGGAGCCATTTAATTATAAGGTTCAGAATAATGTTATTTACAAAGGATTAGCAAGTGTGAAAAACGGAGAGTTCGAATTTTCGTTTTTTGTTCCTAAAGACATTTCGTATAAATTGGGCAAAGGAAAAATTCTGTATTATGCCTACAATGAATCGATTGATGCTCAAGGTTATTTCGATGGTTTTTACATTGGAGGATCAGCAAATACAACAATCTCAGATTCGAACGGACCGCAGATTGATTTGTTCATAAATTCAGAATCGTTCAAAGACGGCGGAACTGTAAGCGCCAGTTCTGTTTTGCTCGCAAACATTACAGATAATACCGGAATCAATACGGCAGGTACCGGCATTGGACATGATATTACGGCGATTCTGGATGGTGACTATTCCAATATCTTGGTCTTGAACGATTATTTTCAGGCTGACAAGGACAATTATAAAACCGGGAAGATTATTTTTCCGCTAACCAAATTATCAGAAGGAGAACATACCTTGGTTTTGAAAGTTTGGGATGTCCTCAATAATTCTGCTGAAAAAGAAATCAGGTTTGTTGTGAAAGATGTTTTCCGGATAGAAACTGTTGCCAATTACCCTAATCCAATGCAGGATGAAACCAGTTTTGTATTTACCAGCAACATGCCTGATGAATCCTTTATTGTCGACCTGGAGGTTTTTCAAACCAATGGTTCACGGATAGACCAGGTGAAAGCTGCAGTGGGTTCACAAGGTACAGAAAGCCTGCCGTTAAAATGGATTCCATCTGAAAGAAATGTGAGGATGATGCCCGGTGTGTATGTATACCGGCTCAGTGTATCAGCTAAAGATGGGAGAATGAGTAGTGGTTCAGGCCGGCTTGTTTTTGTGTACCGGTAAAAATAAAATCAAATGCATTCGAGGTTTATACTAATTTAATAGAATGACCGTTTAGTTTTTTAAGCTAAATGATGATACAACACATTTACAATCGTCTATATTTACAAATTCAAAAATTGAAAGTTTAAAACACATGAAAATAACGATTTTACTGACTGTGATTCTTTGTTTTGGATTGTTTATGCCAGATGCAAAGGCACAAAGCACATCAACTACCGGTGCCAATGTGATCACTACCGGAGTCCCGTTTTTGACCATTGCACCCGATTCGCGCGGAGGAGCGATGGGTGATGCAGGTGTGGCAACATCTTCTGATGTGAATTCACAGCATTGGAACGC
>CAIPKZ010000256.1 GCA_903865775.1 uncultured Prolixibacteraceae bacterium
CACTGACCTGTGGAGGTTTTACAGGTGCTTATCAACACGAAGAGCAAGATGCCCGCCAGTTTGCAGCTTGGGGATTTGATTTTCTGAAGTACGACTGGTGTTCGTATGGTGAGATAGCCGGAAAAGACAAAAGTATTGAAGCCTTTCAGAAACCTTATATTCAAATGGGGACAATTCTGAAAGACATGGATCGTGACATCGTTTTTAACCTCTGTCAGTACGGAATGGGTGATGTCTGGAAATGGGGTGGCAAAGTAGACGGTCATTGCTGGCGAACTTCCGGAGATCTGGGTTTCGAGCTCGACCGCATTTTTGATGTGGCGCTGAAAAACAGTGAACATCGCGAATATTCCAAACCCGGCGAATGGAACGATCCGGATTACATTCAGATCGGCTACATCGGCAATGCCAACAACATGGGAATTCCCGAACTGAGCCCGATGCCAGCAGCCATGCAGTATGCCTACATGTCGCTCTGGAGCCTGATGGCCGCCCCGCTCATTTACAGTGGCGATATGTCGAAACTCGATGAATTTACACTCAATGTGCTTTGCAATCCTGAAGTGATTGAAGTGAACCAGGATGAATTGGGCGAATGCGGACTTGTCATCAAAAAATCTGATCAAACCTTTCTGATGGTGAAAAATCTGGTTGATGGCTCGAAAGCGGTTGGTTTGTTTAACCGAAGTAAAAATGATGCAGAAGTTGAGGTGAACTGGGCAGAATTGCAGATTTCAGGAAAACAAACCGTTCGTGATTTGTGGCGGCAAAAAGATCTTGGAAAATTCAACGGCAAATATAATGTTCAGGTTCCGGCACAGGGAGTTGTGATGGTGATAATATCAAGACGATAAAATACACAAAATGAGTCTGATAAAATTAAAACCGAGTATTTTTTTACTCGCGTTAATGGTAATCAACATTGCATGCACAAACAGGCAAACTCAAAAAAGCAATTTGAAACTTTGGTACAAGCAACCGGCCAATGTATCGGTGGTTGATAACCAAAATGCATGGAAAGATGATCCAGAGTGGCTCAAAGCGCTTCCTCTTGGTAATGGCTCCTTGGGATTGATGGTCTTTGGCGATGTCAATCGGGAACGTATTCAGCTTAATGAAGAAAGCATGTGGTCGGGCAGTCCCGACGATAATAATAATCCGGAGGCTTTTGCCTCACAGGCAAAAATTCGCCAACTTCTTTTTGAAGGAAAATACAAAGAAGCCAATGATCTGACCAATAAAACGCAAATATGCAAAGGGTTAGGTTCAGGAAATGGCAATGGGGGAAACGTTCCATTTGGTTGTTTTCAATCTTTGGGCGATCTCTGGATTGACAACGGCAAACAAACCGACTACAAGAATTATTATCGGGAACTTGATTTAGAAGATGCAGTTGTGCGGGTTCGATATACACAAAATGGAATCAATTTTCAGCGTGAGATCTTTACAAGTTACCCCGATCAGGTAATGGTTGCCCGCTTCACTGCAGATAAAACAGGCCAGATTTCTTTTACATGTAAATTGACCCGCCCCGAACGTTTTAAAACTTATACCGAAAACAACCACCTCGTGATGTCAGGTTCATTGACAGATGGCAAAGGCGGCAACGGATTACAGTACATGGCCCGCTTGATGGCAGTCAATAAAAACGGAACTGTAAGTTTAAGCGATTCAACGTTAAAGGTTGACAGTGCCGATGAGGTGACACTCTTTCTTTCGGCCTCGACTGATTATAAATTGCACTATCCCGATTACAAAGGGCGCGACTATAAGAATCTGACCAGTGATAATTTAAAACGGGCGGCTGGAAAACCGTATGAAAAATTACTTGATTTCCACAAAAAAGATTACCAACAATATTTTAATCGGGTTAGTCTGGATATTACTCCGGCAGAGTTGACTGAAATCCCTACCGATGAACGGGTAATCAACATTAAACAAACAAAATCAGATCCTCATTTGGTCGAATTAATTTTCCAATATGGGCGCTATCTGCTGATTTCGTCCTCGCGTCCGGGAACATTACCTGCAAACCTGCAGGGAATTTGGGCCAATAAAATTCAAACACCATGGAATGGTGATTACCACACCGATGTAAATATTGAGATGAATTATTGGCTGGCCGAGGTCACCAATCTTTCTGAGATGCATCTGCCTATGTTCGATTTAATCGAATCGCTGGTGGAACCAGGAAAGAAAACAGCCGAAATTCAATACCATAGCAAAGGATGGGTGGTTCACCCGATAACCAATGTGTGGGGTTATACATCGCCAGGTGAAGCAGCCAGTTGGGGCATGCACACCGGAGCCGGTGCCTGGATTTGTTCCCACATTGCAGAGCATTACAGGTTTACCGGCGACAAAGAGTTTCTTAAAAGAATGTATCCGGTAATAAAAGGATCAGTTGAATTCTATTTGGGCAGGTTGGTCGAAAATCCCAAAACAGGCAAACTGGTTTCCGGACCGGCAGTCTCTCCTGAAAATACCTTTATTGCACCTGATGGAAGTCCGTGTCAGATCAGCATGGGGCCTTCACATGACCAGCAAGTTATTTGGGAGCTTTTCAATGACTTCTTGCTTGCATCGGATGTATTGGGAATCCATGATGAATTTGTTGAACAGGTTTCGACTTCAAAATCGAAACTGGCTGGTCCTGCCATTGGGGCTGATGGTCGTTTGATGGAATGGGCCGAAGAATTTCCGGAGGCTGAACCCGGTCATCGGCATATTTCCCATCTGTTTGCTGTTCATCCCGGATCGCAGATTAGTATGGAACAAACACCGGAACTGGCAATCGCGGCAAAAAAATCGCTGGATTACCGGATTGCCAAAGGCGGAGGACATACCGGATGGAGTGCAGCATGGCTGATTAGTCAATATGCACGATTACTGGAGCCTGAAAAAGCTTTTGAAAGCTTGAATACTGTTTTATCGAAAAGCACTTCTCCGAACCTTTTTGGGCAACATCCGCCTTTTCAGATGGACGCCAATTTCGGAGCTGCAGCAGGAATTGCAGAAATGTTGGTTCAAAGTAATGATAGTATAATTTATCTATTGCCATCCTTGCCTAAAGAATGGCCGACCGGTGAAGTTAAAGGTTTGCGGGCCCGTGGTGGATTTGAAGTGGACATAAAATGGAGCAATGGGGAACTGGTTGATGCCAATATTGCTTCTGAAAACGGCGGAAATGTGACTGTAAAATGTGGCACAACAAAAAAGAAACTATTGTTCAAAGCCGATGAAAAAACTCGTTTCAACCTCAATTAATTTAGAATTCAAAGTTTTACTAAAGAATTAAATCCAATGGAATTAGCAGTAAAAGCCTGGTACGAAAAGGTAATTATTCCAACCTACGGAATCGGGAAACCCGAAAAGAATCCGATGTTTTTGGAAAAGCGCGTTTATCAGGGAAGCAGTGGGGTGGTTTATCCGCATCCGGTGATTGAAAAGATATTGGATGAAAAAGTAGATCAGGAATGGAATGCCGTTTTTCTTGAAAACCAATACCTGAAAATCATGATCCTTCCCGAATTGGGCGGACGTGTTCAAATGGCTTACGATAAAACCAAACATCGCCATTTTATCTATTACAATCAGGTGATCAAACCGGCACTGGTGGGATTAACCGGGCCATGGATTTCCGGAGGATTGGAATTTAACTGGCCGCAACATCATCGCCCTTCTACTTATGAAGCTGTGGATCATTGTATCGAAGAAAATACAGATGGCAGCGTTACCGTTTGGTGCAGTGAAGTGGAGCGCATGTTTCGTACCCGTGGAATGGCTGGATTTACCTTGCATCCTGATAAAGCTTATTTGGAAATCAAAGTAAAACTGTTTAACCGCACTGACTTTCCCCAGACATTTTTGTGGTGGGCCAATCCGGCGGTGAAAGTTAACGACGATTACCAATCGGTTTTTCCGCCGGATGTAAATGCGGTTTTCGATCATGGGAAGCGCGATGTTTCTGAATTTCCGATTGCCAAAGGCACGTATTACAAGGTGGATTATTCACCCGGAACCGATATTTCGCGCTACAAAAACATTCCGGTGCCAACTTCGTACATGGCTGTCAATTCGAAATACAATTTTGTGGGTGGCTACGAAAATGACAGCAAAGGTGGATTGTTGCACGTGGCGAATCATCATGTTTCGCCCGGAAAGAAGCAGTGGACCTGGGGACATGGCGATTTTGGCCGAGCCTGGGATCGTAACCTGACCGACGAAGACGGTCCGTATATCGAGTTGATGTGCGGAGTTTATACCGATAATCAGCCCGACTTTTCCTGGATCATGCCAGGTGAGGAAAAGTCATTTAACCAATATTTTATGCCCTACCGCGATTTGGGCGTGGTGAAAAACGCCACTAAAGAAGCGATGGTTAATCTGGAAATTGAAGGCGATAAAGTGACTGTAAAAGCTTTTACAACTGCTGCTTATTCAAATGCTAAAGTCGTTTTGAAATCAGGCAATGAAATACTTTTGGAAGATTCGTTTGATTTTCATCCGGCAACTTCGTATGAAAAAACCATTTTGCTTGAAAAACTGACGGGAAGCGGGGATCAAAAGCCCCCTCTTTCGGAGGGGGTTTGCCTGCCTGCCGGTAGGCAGGGGGGAGGCTTTTCTGTTTCAATTATTTCTTCCGGAGGTAAAATTCTGGTAGACTGGAAACCTGAATCAGGTGAACAAAAGCCTATTCCCGAAGCAGCCAAAGCAGCCAAACTTCCGGAAGAAATTGAAAGCAATGAACAATTGTACCTCACCGGTTTGCATCTGGAGCAATATCGGCATGCCACCTACGACCCGCGTGATTATTATCTGGAAGCACTTCACCGCGACCCGAAAGACAGTCGCTGCAATAATGCAATGGGACTTTGGCTGCTTCGACGGGGCCAGTTTCAGCAAGCCGAAAACTATTTCAGAAAAGCGATTGAAACCTTGACTCAACGAAATCCGAATCCGATTGATGGTGAACCGCTTTTTAACATTGGCCTGACTTGGCGCTTTTTGGGCAGAGATGATGAGGCTTTCGATGCCTTTTATAAATCGGTTTGGAATGCCGCATGGATGGATAGTGGCTATTTCCAACTGGCCCGGATTGCCACCAAAAAGCAAAATTGGGATGAAGCGCTCGATTTAATTGATCGTTCGCTAATTCGAAACTGGCAAAATTCAAAGTCGCGTCAATTGAAAGTGAGTATTCTCCGGAAATTGGGAAAAATGTCAGATGCAGATAAACTCATTGAAGAATCGCTTGCACTTGACAAATTCAATTTTGGAATTTTGTTTGAACGGTATCTTCTGACCCTTGACAGGGTTCGAAACCCTGTCAAGGGTGAAGAATTAAAAAACCTTCTTCGCGGCAATATCCACACGTCCATCGAATTTGCTCTCGATTTTGCTTCTGCCGGTTTGTTTGCCGAAGCAATTGAATTGATCAGCATCGGAATCAGCGAACAAAAAGAACAGGCGGTTTATCCTATGGCACTTTATTACAAAGCCTGGTTTGAGGCACAAAGCGGTGACCTGACTGCATCTGCTGAAACACTTCAAAATGCAGCCAAAGCTTGTCCAGATTACTGTTTTCCGAACCAGGCAGAAGCCGTGGTAGTGCTCGAATGGGTAAAAAAGCAAAACCCTTCCGATTCCAGAGCGTCGTATTATTTGGGTAATTTTTGGTACAATGCCCGTCAATACGACGAAGCAGTTTTAAATTGGGAGCTTTCAGTTAAGCTGGATGAACAGTTTTCAACAGTGCATCGAAATTTAGCTTTAGCCTATTTCAATAAACAAAATGACTCAGCCAAGGCGCTTAGCGAACTTGAAAAGGCTTTTGCTTTAGACGTAACCGATTCGCGAATCCTGATGGAATTGGATCAGTTGTATAAACGGTTAAACTTTTCTCCGGAAGAACGGTTGCAAAAACTGGAAGAATTTCCGGAATCGGTTGATTTTCGCGACGATTTATACTTAGAACGTGTCACTTTGCTGAATCAGCTTGGCCGGTTTGAGAAGGCTTTTGAGTTGATCAGTAAAAGAAAATTTCATCCCTGGGAAGGCGGCGAAGGAAAAGTAACCGGACAATATGTGTTTAGTTTGATTGGCTTGGCAAAAGCAGCTATTCAAAATCAGGATTTCAAAAATGCGATCGAACTACTTGAAAATGCGCAGATTTATCCGGAGAATCTGGGTGAAGGAAAATTGACCGGCGCTCAGGAAAACGAGATATTTTACTGGTCAGGATGCGCTTTTGACGGGCTAAAAGAGTCAGCAAAAGCTTCTGAATGTTGGGAAAAAGCTTCCACAGGAATTGATGAACCTTCGGCTGCGATTTTCTACAATGACCAACAGCCCGACACTATCTATTTTCAGGGTTTAGCATTAATCAAACTTGGACGGAAAGAACAGGCTTTGGAGCGATTCAATAAACTCATCATCTTTGGAAAAGAACATCTGAATGATGAATTTAAACTGGATTATTTTGCTGTTTCGCTGCCGGATTTACTGATTTGGGAAGATAATCTCACCAAACGAAACAGTCAGAATTGCAGAAATCTGATTGCTCTGGGCGAATTGGGATTACTTGAAATAAAAAACTGAATTGGAAGTGTAAAAAGTCGGGATTAATTGACGGAACTTTCGGTTTCTGAAATTTTCTGAATATCCCGTCTGCATGATTCAGCCAGAAACGGTTCCTGTATTGCTTTCCGGATTAATTCCTGATCATTCCTGTTCCTTGTAAAGATTGAAAAAACCTGACCAACCGTCAGGCTTTCTTCATTTCGTCTGATGAGAACCATCACATCTCCGGTCGTAATATTCCCTGACTCTATCACTCGCACGTAAACTCCCGGATAGGATGATTCCCAAAAATCTTGAACTATGGATTGGTTTTCAAAACGAATTCCTAATTTAAAACACGGTTGGCGGGGCTGTGAAACCTGTATAACAGCCCCTCCTACCCGATAAATATCTCCAATACGAATTTCAGATTCATTCAATCCGCGCACGGTTAAATTTTCCCCAAACATTCCCCATTGCCAATCATTCTCCGAATATTTTTTTTCCCAGAACGGATAATGATCGGCAGAATACAGATAGCATGCTTTATCGACACCACCATGATATTTACGATTCAGAACGTGATCGTTTAAAACATCTTCATGGCCTAAACAAATCGGAATATCCACACCAAATTTAAAAATACCGGTTTGAACTTTTTCGCCACGCCATTCAACAGTAACCGGTTCACCAATGTTGGTTGAAATAATCTCCATAATACTATTAGTATAAATTCAACTTACAGATCTTCCAGAATTTCCTGAACACGCCCCACTTCTCCGGTTTCGAGCCGGACTTTAATTCCATGCGGATGATTTGGTGAGTTCGTGAGCAACGATTTGACTATCCCTTCAGTCAGTTCACCGGTTCGCTGGTGATGCTTCTGAATAATATTTACCAGTAATCCCGGTTTTACATCTGATCGTTTGTTTCCATCCATAAAGGTATTTATTAGCTGATATTCATCGACAAGTATTTCAGAAATTCTTCTTTTCTGTTCTGGTTCTTAAAAACACCTCCATATTCAGCCGTTAAGGTTGAACTGCCTTCATCCTGAATTCCGCGGGATGAAACACATAAATGCTTGGCATCAATTACGACTGCCACATCCTCGGTCTTTAAAATCCGTTTCAATTCATTGGCAATCTGCACAGTCAAACGTTCCTGAACCTGCGGACGACGGGCGAAATAGTCGACAACCCGGTTGATTTTAGATAACCCAACAACCTGTCCGCTCGAAACATAGGCCACATGTGCCTTGCCTACGATGGGTAAAAAGTGATGCTCACAGGTAGAATTCAAATTTATATTTTTCTCGACCAACATTTCGCCGTACTTAAATTTATTCTCGAATACCGAAATCTTAGGCTTGTTATCAGGATTGAGACCTGAGAAAATTTCCTTAACGAACATTTTAGCTACACGGTGCGGAGTTCCGTTTAAGCTGTCATCTGTTAAGTCAAGTCCTAAAACATTCATAATATCCCGGAATTTCTCTTCGATTAAGAGCACTTTCTGCTCATCGCTAAGTAAAAATGCATCTTCGCGCATAGGTGTTTCAAGCGATGTAGCCACATGATTGTCTCCGATTAAATCATGTCCGTTGTGATCATTATTTCGTGACAAACGATTTCCATTGAAATTCGTCTTCGTCGTTTCTGTTTTTAAAAATCCATTTACTTTCATTTAATATCCTCCGTGAAATTTGTTATAAAGGTAAAACAGACCAATTTGTCTTTTGTTTATGTTTTTGCATATTTGTTTAAACATTTATTTTATATATCGATATAATCTAAATGACATACAGTTAATTAACCAAATTATTACCAAATCAATAAAAATCAAGACAGGTAATAAATATTTGCTGGTTTGATGTGATAAACATCTTATCATCGAATAAGTTCAAAATTCACAGCCATGAAAATCCAAACTCAACTGCAACAATTAGTCATTCAAAACTGGCAAATCCGTGATCAATCAGTCCGCTGAACCAGAAACTCAGCTCAATTTGACTAAAAATAAAAATGGGCTACCTGATTCAGATAACCCATTTGCTATTCACTTAAATAATTCTCTAATCATTTGAAACTAAACCTATACCTTCAATTTTCTTATATACCTTAGGTTCACCTTTATATCGTATTTTGCCTACACCACTAATTGTTGCATTCAAAATATCCGTTGCATATACACTTCCGGCTCCAACTCCTTCAATCCGAATATCTGTTTCTTTAGTTTTCAGGTCAATCGCATCCAGGTATCCGGCACCTGATAAAGTCGCATCAAGTAAATCCGCAACACCATCGAATTCAAGTTTTACGCCCCCCTGCCCTACCACCTTTACTTTATTGGCCTTCATATTCATTTCAATGCTGGCGCCACCTTCGACGTGGAGGTAAAAATCTTTCAAATCGATGTATCCTTTTGTATCCAGGCTAATACCACCTTCAATATACAATTCTTCAAGTTCCTTAAAGGATATGTACAGGATGAGTTCATCAAAATCAAAATGCTTTTTGGTAATCTTCAGGCTAAGTGATTGCGAGTCAGACATTACATCAATGTATTTGAAATTATCTGCATCGGTTTTAATCTTTAATCCTGATTGCTCTCCCTGTTCCAGAATTACTTTAAAAGTTCCTTCCAGATGAATTTTAGAAAAAGGCTGAACGGTGTATGTTCGGGTATCCGAATCGTCCCAGGACTGAGGAACAGGTGTTACCGGCGATGCAAAAAGTCTGGCCACCATCAAACCCAGTGCAAAGATCAAGCTGCTTATTCGTAGAAGAAACATGGATATCGGTTTTAAAGGTATAAATGTTGCTTCAAAACTATTGAATTGACAAACTCATGCAGTTTTCTTATCGATGAACACATGAATTCCGTAGGTAAAATGAGCTATTCGGGGAATAATCTGATTTGAGAATAAGGATTTTGAGCAATCGGATATTATTCGGCTTCAGGTTTTGTTTGCATCATCTTCTTCAGAATAAACAGCAGATAAACCGGCAGCAAAGTCCCAATGATAAGCATCGCCATATCCATTAAACGAAAGGGAACAGTGACTATAATCTTAGCTGCAACGGCTACCACTATCGAAAATAACAATAGAAATAAAGGGATAAAAAAAACTATCTTTTGTGTTTTATTTAAAAGGAAGCTCAATAGAAACCATGCCAATCCAAGACCAATTCCAATGAGTGTCAAATAAAGCTGTCCTTCTGCATATTTCAGGAAACCAAAGACTACCGGCAAAAACGACATGACATACAAAAAACGAAAAATACTGCCGGAAAGCTTTTGACGCTGGTAAGCACTTGAAATCTCTGGTATAAACTTATTTCCTGTTGATTTCACCGTCTGAAATTCAGGCAACAGCAAATCCTGCCCCGAGCTGATCAGTTTTCGCTCCACACCGATCCGGACTGCGGCTTCAACAGCTTCATCCTGATAATCCTTGTGATTCTTTAAGATAGCAAGAATCTGAGCATCTGTATGACTGGTATAATGTTCGTAAAAATCCATGGTTAGTATGAATTATGGAAATGAATCATTCGGTATTAATTATTTTACAAAAGTAGGTCTTTGAATTTATTAACAGCTATTAAAACACAGATTTCAGAAATAGAAGTAATTTCGTTTTGAATTAACAAGCGAATATTGAAATTAAGCGTCGTTTTGAATTGCGCCGAAATTCAGTAAAACATACGATAAACCATTTATATCATGTACAATTTTGAATATCAGAATCCGGTGAGGATCATCTTCGGAAAAGGTGAAATCAGTAAAACAGGAATGAATATTCCTGAAGGTTCGAAAATTCTTCTCACCTATGGCGGTGGAAGTATCTTTAATAATGGGGTTTACGAACAGGTGAAGGCTTCAATCAAGGGATTTGAAGTAATTGAATTTGGCGGAATTGAGCCGAATCCGCACTACGAAACACTGATGAAAGCTGTCGAAATTGCAAAAAATGAAGGCATTACGTTTTTGCTTTCGGTTGGCGGCGGTTCTGTTTTGGATGGAACCAAATTTATTGCAGCTGCGGCCCGTTTTACAAAAGGTGATCCCTGGAAAATTTTATCCAGGAGGGCTCCGGTTTTAGAAGCAATTCCTATAGGTGCAGTCTTAACTTTACCTGCAACCGGTTCGGAAATGAATTCAGGAGCAGTTGTTACACGGGTTGAATATCAGGAAAAATTATCTTTTTTGTCGCCTTTTGTTATGCCTGTTTTCTCCATTCTCGATCCTGAAGTGATGTTCTCGCTTCCTGAAAGGCAGATTGCCAATGGTATCGTCGATGCATTTGTGCATGTGATCGAGCAATACCTGACCTTCCCGGTAAATTCTCCTATTCAGGATCGTTTTGCCGAAAGCATTTTGATTACTTTGGTGGAAGAAGGACCTAAAGTTCTGGCAAACCGCAGTAATTACGATGCGAATGCCAATCTGATGTGGAGCACAACCATGGCTTTAAACGGGCTCATTGGAGTTGGTGTTCCGCAGGATTGGGCAACTCATATGATCGGTCATGAATTAACAGCCTACCATGGAATTGACCATGCAAGAACTCTGGCGATTGTGCTG